>JAFGJA010000694.1 GCA_016929355.1 Anaerolineae bacterium
GAGGGGAGCGTTTGTGTCCAAAAACGGGCGTATGCAAATCCTCCTCGCATACGCCGCCCCTATCATGCGTTTTGACTCTCCCTCTCCATGCGTGGAGAGGGGGACGGGGGGTGAGGTTACGGGACCAACCCCCGCACCATGGCCGCCTCACTCACGCGCTTGATCGCTGCGATCTGCGCGGCGGTGCGCAGCGTGACGCCGAACTCATACCGGGTGCGCATCACGTCCTCATACGCCTTGAGCAGCACGCGCCGCAGTTGGCGCTGCACCTCGCGCGCATCCCATAGGAACGATTGCAAACCCTGCACCCATTCAAAATACGACACGATCACGCCGCCCGCGTTCGCCAGCATATCGGGGATCACGGTCACGTCGCGCCGCTTGAGCAGCAAATCCGCCGCCGGGGTGACCGGGCCGGTTGCGCCTTCCACGATCAGGAACGCGCGCACGTCTCGCGCATTCTCCCGCGTGATCTGATTTTCCAGCGCGCACGGGACCAGCACATCGCAATCCAGCGCCAGCAGATCGGCATTGGTGATCGCGTCGGCGCACGGATACCCGGCCACGACGCCGCCCACATTCGATTCAGCATAAGCGATCACGTCATCTACGTTGAGTCCGTTTGGATCATACAATCCGCCGGAAATATCGCTCACGGCGACCACGCGGTAGCCCATCGCCGCCGCGTGCCGCGCGACCCAGCGCCCCACACTGCCGAAACCCTGAATCGCGATCCGTACCTCGGCGGGCTGATCGAGTCCTACCCGGCACAGCGCTTCATCCAGGCAGATCACCACACCGAGGCCCGTTGCATCAGCCCGATCCAGGCTGCCGGTGATCGGCACATGGGGTCTGTGCTGCCCATTGTGTCCATTATGTCTATTGTGCCCGGTGCGCTGCCCCGTAACCAGTGACGGAATCGAACGCCCGGTCACGAGACTGTAGGTATCCATCATCCAGGCGATAGTTTGCGCATCTGTGCCGAGATCAGGGGCGGGGATGTCGCTCTGGCCCTGGATCAAAACGCTGATTTCGCCCGCATAACGGCGCGTCAGGCGTTCGCGTTCGGCGGTGCTTAACTGCGCCGGATCGCAGATCACCGCGCCCTTTGCGCCGCCGTAGGGGAGATTGACCAGCGCACACTGCCACGTTGTCCACATGGCGAGCGCGCGGACCATATCGAGATTGGCGTGGGGTGTATAGCGGACCCCGCCCATTGTCGGGCCGAGCACCGTGCTGTGATGCACACGGTAGCCGGCAAAATTGGCGATCTCGCCATTGTCCATTTTTACTGGAAAATTGACCGTTAATTCCCGCTTAGGAACCCGTAGAAAATTTTTGACTGCCTCGCTTAAATCTAAGTAACTGACTGCTCGCTCAAACCGTTTTAGTGCCACATCGTATAAATCGGTGCGGCACGCTGTCTCTGATGCTGCATCTGATTGTAATGTCATGTAATTACTATCCTTACGATCCCCATCCCATTATCCGCTCGTTGTGCTGGTTTCCACTCGGAAAGTTGCTGTCTCCTTTTCATCCTCATCCACAAACACGGCTACCGACCACTCGCCTTCGGCCCAGAGCGTCCCGCCTTGCGCTTCCCAATCCAGCCCTAGCACAATTTCGCCGACTGTTTCACCGGCTTCGAGATCGTCGGTGATGTAGGTTTCGCCGCTTGGCGCTGTAAACACGGCATGAATCGCCAATTCGTGATTGTGCGCGTTGAGCTTGACGACAATGTTCAGATCGTCATCGGCTTTGAAGACGCTTGTTTTGGTCAGATCGGCGGGTTTAGTCCCATCCCCGGCGGCGGTATAAACCGAATCTACGGGGGGCGCGCCGCACGCTGCCAAAAATAAACTGGCAAGTCCGACCAGCACCAGTATCGGCAGTATTTTAAGTGTAGTTTGTTGCATCAAATATCACTCCTTAACCAGAAAAAATACCTATGCACAAACTCTATTGCCTAGATTGTGCATGATTAATACACGCTTGTCGAGCCGAATCATTAGGCTTTTGGTACAGAATCAGGGAAATCGGGGGCAATAGCTTTTTTTGCCCCCAACTAAAAAATTGCCGTAACCGGGGCGTTATACGCTTGCTGTTGCTTGAATTGCCTCTGCTGCCGCGACGATGACTTCAACCGCAGCGCGCACGGGCATCATATTCCCGTTGATGACGAGGTGATAGTTGGCCGGATCATCCCATGTGATCCCGAAGAAACGATCCAGATATTCCGCCGCCGCGCGATCATGGCGCTCAATCGCCAGCTTGATCTCGCTGATGCCGCTCATGCCGCCCGTGCGGATGTGCTGGATGCGTTGTTCTAGCGGGGCTACCACGCGCACATGCAGCGTGTTTGGCTTATCACGCAGAATGGCTTGCCCGCCGCGTCCCACGATCACAAAATTACCGGTTTCATAGGCCGTCAGCACCGTATAACGCACGAGGTCCACACACTGCGCTTCATTGAGGGTGCGCGCGTTGAGGGTGTCGATCACCTTATGATCGTCGTCCCGCACTAAGACCTGTTTCACCTGCCGTGCCCGACTGCGCAATAAGCGCTCTAGAAAATTTTGCACGTCGTAGCGATCTTCCGAAAAATCGACGACTTCTTCGGCGCGAAGGCCCACATCGCTCGCCGCTTCGATCATCATTTCCTTGTTGAAGAATTGGTAGCCTAGACGCTCACAGACCTGAGTTGCGATTTCGTCGCCGCCACTGCCCAATTGCCGCGACACGGTAATCACTGTCATGATCCATCCTCCTTGAAAACCAATGTAAGAGCAAGAGATACCTCGCCTGTCTCCCCCTCGCCATCGCATGGTTCAGGGGGCTGAGGTTCGAATCAACAACGCGGCTCCACGCGCAGGGAATGTTTCCCAATCGGTGAGGCCGCGTTATAGGGTCTGGGGTGATGGTCCCTGCCCGTTAGCAGGTGTTCTAATACTTAGTATACGGGATTCGGCGGGGCGTTGTCGAGAAGTTATTGTTCCCAATCTTCGATCTTTACCCTTCAATCCGCTCAAATTCATGCACGTTATGGGTGACTACAGTCAGATCATGCACTAACGCGATAGCCGCGATTTGCATGTCATAGGGGCCGATAGGTGTGCCCGCTTTTTCCAGTGTGGCACGCAGTTGCCCGAATTTTTTAGCGGCGGCATCATCGAAGGGTAAGGTAGCATAAGGTTTCAAAAAACGTTGTAATTTAGCTGCCGATGCTTCTTGTGTCTGACTCTTGGCTACCCCGAATTCCAATTCTGCACGAACAACGCTACACACTACAATCTCACTGGCGGGGATCGTGGGCAATTTAGTCCGAATTGCCTCTGAGCGACCATTGATATAGCGAATACACGTGTTGGTATCGAGCAGATATTTCATGTAAATTCAGTAGACCGCAACGGATGAGTGCGGTTTGAAAAATGGGGACATTGGGATACCTTTTTGTTTGCGAAAACCGAAAGGAGA
>JAFGJA010000695.1 GCA_016929355.1 Anaerolineae bacterium
CGGAGCAGTTCCGAGGCGATGATGTAATGTTCGGCGGGACTGGTGGGGGTATCGGTTTCATCGACGGAGACTTCGAGATCGTAAGGCCGCTCGCCCATGCTGTGTTGGATGTGATCCGCCATGTGTTTGACATCAGCCAGGGCCGCGCCATATTTACACGCCGCGCGCCACAGCATGACCTCGCTAATCTCGCCTGCCAGCGACGATCCCACGTACCGATCCCGCATGGCCTCCGGTGAATCATCGAGTTTATCCCAGGGCAGCGCCGCGAATTTGGTTTGTAACACGGCGGGATCGTCCGTGTGGGCGGCGTTATCGACGTAATCACTCGGATCGAGGGTGAAGCCGACGAAGCCCGCCGCAATACCGAGATCGATCACGTCGGTATTTTTCAGGTGATCGGCATCGCAGCCGAAGCCGGTCTGATAATTCGCTTCTAACACGCCCCAGCACGCATCGTTCATCACATCTTGCGGCGAGCGTTTGGTGCGCTGCATTTCGCGGATCGACTGCTGCGCGAAGACCGGGAACATATCGCCATCCAACACAGCGCGCACATGGCCCGGCGTCGCATTGCCGAGCCGGTCCCCGCAGCCCACCGATTTTTTGAGGCCGACGGTGGTCGGGGCGGTCCAGGGCAGCGCTTCACGCAAGGCGGCGGCGTTGGGCGCATCAAGCGGGCATAACCAGGCATCACCCTGCTGTTCGCCATGAAATCCGGCGGATAACTCACCTGTAACTTTCAGGCGTTTACCGTGTTCCGTTTTAAGTATGGAGAATTCAGCCATCCAAAATCTCGTTTCTCTGAAAAATCGTCAAAGCTGTGCTATACTGTAATCGATTACATTTAAGCACGTTTGAGCATAACTTGTCAAGATCGATTACCATGTTAGAGCAATCTCTTTGTTTTAGGAGTGTTTGATTATGTCGAAAATTGTTTTGCCCGCAGATCGCTATTTTGGCCCGGATGCCGCGCAGAAAAAAGTCGCGCAGCAACTGTATGCCATTGTGCAGGATTTGCCGCTCATCTGCCCGCATGGTCACGTTGACCCGCGTATGTTCGCGGATGAGCATTACGATTTTGGTACGCCCACCGATTTGTTGATCATTCCCGATCATTACGTGTTCCGTATGCTGTATTCGCAGGGTGTGCCGCTGGAGTCGCTTGGTGTGCCGCGCTGGGATGGCGGCGCGACGGAAACCGATCACCGCAAAATCTGGCAGGCCTTCGCGGATAATTACTACCTGTTCCGGGGCACACCGAGCGGGCAGTGGTTGGCGTATGAATTGAAGGTCGTGTTTGGCGTTGAGGATAAGCTCAACGGCGAGAACGCGCAGGCTGTCTACGATCACATAACGGAGTGCCTGACCAAGCCGGAATATCGTCCGCGCCAGATGTTCGAAGACTTCAATATTGAGGTGTTATGCACCACCGACGCGGCGACGGATTCGCTGGAATATCACCAGCAAATTTGTGATTCGGGATGGTGCGGCGTGGTGCGGCCTACTTTCCGGCCCGATGCAGTGGTCAATATGGATACCGAGGGCTGGCGCGAGAACATTGACGCCCTCAGCGCGGCCAGTGGGATCGATGTGGTCGATTATAAGTCGTTCATCGCGGCGTTGGAAGACCGGCGCACCTATTTTAAAGAGATGGCCGCCACCGCCACCGATCACGCGGTGCTGACGCCCTATACCGAAGAACTGCCCGAAGGCGAAGCCAACGCGATCTTTACGCGGGCGCTGCGCGGCGATGTGACTGAGAAGGAAATCAAGCGTTTTACCGGGCACATGCTGCTGGAAATGGCACGCATGAGCATTGAAGATGGTCTGGTGATGCAGGTCCACGCCGGATCGTACCGCAACCATAATCAATCGGTCTTTGCGAAATTTGGCCGCGATAAAGGATCGGATATTCCGATTCCGTCCGAATTCACGCGCAATTTGCAACCCCTGCTGGCTAAATACGGTAATGATCCGCGTCTGACGCTGATTCTGTTCACGCTGGACGAAACGACCTATGCGCGCGAACTCGCGCCATTAGCCGGACATTATCCCGCGCTGCGGTTGGGGCCGCCCTGGTGGTTCCACGATAGCATCAACGGTATCGCGCGGTACTTCGATCAGGTGATCGAAACGGCGGGGCTGTACAATACAGTGGGCTTCAACGACGATACGCGCGCGTTTCCCTCGATTCCGGCGCGGCATGATCTGTGGCGGCGCGCGGCGTCCAACTGGATCGCGGGTTTGGTGGTACGCGGGATGGTGGATGAGGAAGATGCCGCCGCGATGGTGGAAGATGCGTCGTACCGGCTGGCGAAATCAGCGTATAAGTTGGGGTAAATAAGGAAATCAGACAATATTGTAGGGGCAACCCGGCGGGTTGCCCAGGGCGAGGCAACGCCTCGCCCCTACGAAATTCGGCGGATTAGATGAAAAACGACAGAATTACCAGCACCACCATAATCCCCGCCGCGAGCATCGCCATTTGCTCCAGGTCCGAAAGCACGTAGGAATATTCCTCGGCCAGATCAACCGTGCTGGTTGGGTGCGGGGC
>JAFGJA010000142.1 GCA_016929355.1 Anaerolineae bacterium
TATTGAACACCACGGCCCACTGCGCATCACGGATCGCCCAACTGAGGAAAGCCCAGATAAACGCGACGATCAAGCCCCCCATCACCACTGTCGCAATAGAGTTAATCCAACTGCTGAACAGATTCTCGCGGAACCAGCCCAACGGCCCGGTGATCGTGATCGGCGGGCGGCGGCTGGGTGGGGCTTCTAGCGGGGCGACGTAGAACAGCCCACTATCAGCGTGTTCGTTGCTATGTTCGCTCATCACCTACCGCTCCCTCAACCGCATACTGTAATTCAGCGCGTTCATGATCAATGAAATGATCAGGCTCATGCTCAGGTAAATAACCATCATGATCGCAAACACGGCCACCGACTGCCCTGTTACGTTCGAGGTTTCGTTAGCGACGTTGTACACATCAAAGAACGATACCGCGATCCCCAAACTGGAGTTCTTAGCGAGGTTCAAATATTGGTTGCCCAACGGCGGGATAATCAGGCGCAGCGCTTGCGGCAGCACGATCAAACGCAAGGTTTGTCCACCGCCGAACCCTTGCGCGCGCGCCGCTTCGATCTGGCCGAACGGCACAGCTTGAATCCCGGCGCGGACAATATCGGCAATAAACGCCGCCGTGTAAAGCACCAGCCCCAGAGTCAGCGTAATATATTCGATGGTTAATTTATCGCCGCCCTGGAAATTCAACCCCTGCAATACCGGGTCTTCCACCGTGAACGGATCACCCGCGAGGAACCAGCCCACCACCGCCAAACCGATCACGGGCGGCAGGAACCAGCGCAGCGTATGCGCCGGTTGGCCGGTCCGCTCCATCACGCGCAGCCGCCATATCCACAGCGTAATCCCAATCGTCAGCCCAAGCGCTAACGCGATGTAGAGCCGCGAGGCGGTATCGGTCCCTTCGATTAAGGGGAAATTCACCGCGCGCCGGTTAATATAAATGGGGCCGGGCAGTTTGTAGGAATCGGCCAGCTTGATCGGCATCGTCAGGCGCAGGCCGCGATAAATAAAATAAAGCTGCACCAGTAAGGGCGTGTTGCGGAACAACTCGACATAGCTCCAGGCGGCACTGCGTACCAAAAAGTTGCTGGAGAGCAAGCCAATACCGATCAGAATGCCCATAATGGTTGCGCCAATTAACCCGACAACCACCACACGCAAGGTATTTCTTAAACCAACCCACAGCGCATCCAGATTGGTCGATTCGCCCGGTTTAAAGCTGGTCGTCCCTTCCGAAATCATCGTGCCAAAAGGACGGTTGACCATGCCGAAATCAATGGCGAGATTGCTCTCTTCCAGGTTAATGACCAGATTGCGGATCAGGATGACAAAAAACGCGGCAACCAGGACCAAAAATATGATCTGCGCCGCAACCTGAAGGATACGAATATCACGCCAGAGTGGAACCGGGGCATGTTTTGTTCGGTCAAAGGCCGATGACCTACTTTCGGCCATGAGTCACCCCCAAATGTATAGAAACCAGGGACGCAGCCAAACGACTGCGCCCCCAGTACGTGGTCAAGAGGGAAAGCAAGCGGTTAACGCCAGGCGGGTGGGTACATCAAGCCGCCATCCGACCACAGCGCATTCACGCCACGCGGCAAGCCAATGGGCGGCAGGTTGCGATCATAGATTTCGGCGTAGTTACCAACGGCGCGGATGATGTTCACCGCGAAATCGTTGTCCAGGCCGAGGAGCGAGCCGCTCGGATTTTCACCGATGCCCAGGAAACGCTGCACGGCGGTATCTTCGCTGGCGAGGAAGTCGTCAATATTCGTGCTGTCGATGCCCAATTCTTCGGCGGTCAGGGTCGCAAACACAGACCACTTCACCACATCGCCCCAGACCGAATCGTTCTCAATATAGGCCGGGCCAAGCGGTTCTTTGGAGATAACATCGCTCAAAATCACGGCAGAACCGGGATCGGCCAAACCGGAACGCAGACCCGCCAACTGGCTCTGATCCGAGGTCAGCGCGTCGCAGCGACCTTCTTCAAAGGCGGCGGAGGTCTGGCTGGATTCTTCGAAGGGGACCAGTTCGTAGGCCAAACCGAGGGTTTCCATCGTTTCAGTGATGTTCAAAGCGGTGGTCGTCCCGGTCAGCACGCAGATCGACGCGCCATCCAGTTCGGTGATCGAGGTCACGCCCAGGTCAGCTTTCACCATCAGACCTTGCCCATCGTAGAAGGTGGTCGGGCCAAAATCGATGCCCAGGTCGCCATCACGGGTGGTGGTCCAGGTCGTATTACGGAACAGGACATCAACCTGACCGGTCTGCAACGCGGTGAAGCGTTCGTTGGCGGTCAGCATGACAAATTCCAGGTTATCGGCGGTCACTTCGCCAAAAATCGCGGCGGCTAGCACGCGGCAGAAGTCGGCATCGAAACCGAGCATTTCATTGGTATCAGGATCAAGGAAGCTGAAGCCGGGAATCTGCCCGTTCACGCCACAGACCAATTTACCCCGGCCTTTCACCACGTCCAACAGACTGCCGCCATCCTGCGCCGACGCGGTGGGCAGTGCCATCGACAAAATCATAATAAGGGCTAAAACAAGCGAGAGTTTTTTCATTAGTCGTGTTCTCCTCATGTTGTGCAAAAATATCAGACTAGAAGCGGATACGGTTACGAAGAAAATAGATAGGATGCATTATGTTATAGTGGCCCAGCCTCCTCTCTGTTAAAGGTGTTTAATATTGATCTTTGCTCAAGTATTAAACTATTTTATCAATAATTATCATTTTTTGTATATTTTGTCAAACAAAAGATTGGCGACATATCAAGAGCAACCGCCAACTTTAGCGCATTTTGGCGCAAAATTAGGCAATTTGTACGGATAAATAAGGGCCAAACACCGATCACGCCATGCGAATAAGTATACCGAGTTCAACGCCGGTTGTTCTTATGCACTTTGTACAAGGATAAGGAGAGAGTGATTGGGGAAAATGATTTAAACCTTGCGTTGGTCGGGGAGCACCAATGTGTGCTCCCGGCGCAACGAAATCGGGCGGACATGCTACGAACCTCGGTTCGCGTCCGCCCCTAACCAATGCACCGCGAATTGACTTCGCCGACAGTGTCGCGCGCGGGGAAAGGGAATTCTGTGTGACCTGACTCCCCCTCTCCCTGCGTGGAGAGGAGGTCAGGGGGTGAGGTCTAGAACCCGGCTAACTCGCTCAGATCGGCGCGACCATGCGCCAGCGCCGCCAATGCTTGCAGCAGTCCCAGGCGGTTTTCGCGCACGGCCTGATCCTCAGCGTGGACCATCACCTGTTCAAAATAGCGCTGTATGACCGGCACAACGGGCGCAAACGCGCTCAGAAACGCATCTACATTCACCTCATCCGCGAGGGCATTCGTGGCGGTTTCATACGCGGCGAAGAGTTCCGTTTCGATCTCATCCTCAAATAGCCCCGTATCAACCGGGTAAGTTGCCGCCTCGGTGCGCGTGATGCGCACGCAGCGCGCGTAGTTATCCAGGATGGTGTGCCAATCGTCCCGCGCGACCCAGTCCGCCAATTCCGCGATGCCCTGCAAGGCGCGGGCGGGATTGTGGCCCTGTTCGGCGAGAACGGCGGCAATGACATCATGTGCCCAACCTTCTTCATGCAGCAGCACATCCAGGCGACCAATAATGAACGCCACCACCTCGCGTTGGACAGCTTGACTAACCCGGATGGGTTGTAATGCTGCGACTCGGGCCACCGCCTCGTACAGATCGAGATCAAGCCCGCGATCCAAGACGATTTGCACAACGCCTAACGCCGCGCGCCGCAGCGCAAATTGATCCGAACTGGCGGTTGGGGCCAGACCCGCCGCAAACAACCCGACCAAACTATCCAACCGGTCTGTGAGCGCCAGCAGCATCCCCGGTATGCTCGGCGGCAGCTTATCGCCTGCGCTGCGCGGCAGCCAATGCTCAGAGATAGCCGCCGCAACTTCCGGCGTTTCACCCTGATGCAGCGCGTAATAGCACCCCATCACGCCTTGCAGCGAGGTCATTTCCACGACCATCTGTGTCGCCAGATCAGCTTTGGCGAGTTCCGCCGCGCGCACCGCCGTGCGCAAGTTGGGACCGGAAATACCGAGCAAATGCCCCACATCCGGGATCAGATCGGCCACGCGGTTGTTTTTGTCGAGCATCGAGCCGAGTTTTTCCTGAAAGGTGAGTGTCCCCAAACGAGGCAAATAGTTTTCGAGCGGCTTCTGAATATCCGCGTTGTAGAAATAATCCGCATCCGAGAAGCGCGCGCGAATGACGTGCTCATTGCCATCGATCACCAGATCAAGGTGGTTTGAGTCGCCGTTGCGCACCGCGATAAAGTATGGCATCAGGTTCCCATTCGCATCCTCAACCGGAAAATAGCGCTGGTGCTTGCGCATCACGGCAATCAGCGCTTCGCGGGGCAGATTGAGGTATTTTTCCTCGAACGTGCCGCGCAGCGCCATCGGGCGCTCGACCAGATTGGTCACTTCATCCAGCAGAGCCGGATCATCGGGGATGACGCCGCCGGCCTGCTCCGCCAACTGCCGGGCCTGCGCCTGGATTTCGGCGCGGCGTTCGGCAAAATCGAGAATGATCCCTTGTGTCATCATGCGTTCAAAATACGTGCTGACGCTGCCCAGGACCAATTCCGGCGAACGGAAAGGCCGAATCCCGCGTGTCGCGCTGCCGCTCGGCACATCTGCATAAACAAAGGGGATAAGCTGCGTCCGGTACAACGCCACCAGCCACCGGATCGGACGCGAGAAGCTCACATCACTCGCATTCCAGCGCATTGACTTGGGGAACCGCAGCGCGGCGATCAACTGCGGCAAGGCTCCGATCAAGACTTCAACCGTTGGCGCGCCCGCTTCGCGGACCAATGCCCCTACATATTCGCCGCCATCAATCTCGCGCACTTCCAGATCGTCAACCGTAACGCCCTTGCTGCGCGCGAAGCCTTCCGCCGCTTTGGTGGGCTGCCCCGCCTCATCAAAAGCGCGATTGGCGGGCGGCCCCTTGACCCAATCTTCAACATCGCGTTGGCGCGGCGCAAGATTGATCACATGCACCACTAAACGACGCGGCGTGCCCATCACGCGCACGTTTTCGTAATTCAACCGCAGATCGTCCAGCATCGCGGGCGCGCGTTCGGTGAGTTGGTTCAGCGCGTCGGTCAAATCCCCGGCGGGCAGTTCCTCCGTCCCGATCTCCAGCAGCATATCCGACACATCCACCGTCGGCACTTCACCCGTCTGCAAGCGAAATTCTTTGGTCGTGCGGGAGACCGGCGCGCGGCGCAGCAAGGGATAACCCAATTCCTCACGCTGTTCGGCATAGGCCCGCGCAACCTTGCGCGTCATATCGCGCATCCGGTGGAAAAAGTTGGCGCGTTCGGTGACACCAATTGCGCCGCGTGCATCCAGCACATTAAAGAGGTGGCTGCACTTCAACACATAATCGTAACCGGGCGTAATCGCCCCGGCATCAATCGCGCGGTTGGCTTCCTGTTCGTAAACATCATAGGTCTGCTTCAGACCTTCCACATCGGCCAATTCAAAATAATACTTGCAGTGCTCGATCTCCGGCTGCAAACGCAGATCGCCATACTTAATCGAGTCGGTCCAATCGATGTCCCAGACCGCATCTTTGCCTTGCAGGGCCAAGACAATGCGCTCGATCCCATACGTGATCTCGACACTGACCGGATCGAGGTTGATCCCGCCCGCCTGCTGGAAATAGGTAAACTGCGTGATCTCCTGCCCATCGAGCCAGACTTCCCAACCCAAACCCCACGCGCCTAACGCCGGGGATTCCCAGTTATCCTCCACAAAGCGAATATCATGTTCGCGCGGGTTGATACCGAGCGCTTCCAACGATTCCAGGTATTTTTCTTGCGGATCGCCGGGATCGGGTTTCATGATCACCTGATATTGGTAGTAATACTGCATCCGGTTCGGATTTTCGCCGTAACGACCATCATCCGGGCGGACGGAGGGTTCGACATACGCCACATTCCAGGGTTCCGGTCCCAAGACCGCGAGCAGCGTGGCGGGATTACCCGTACCAGCGCCGACCTGCACGTTATGCGGCTGCCACAACACACAGCCCTGGTCGATCCAGAACTGGTTGAGTTTCATAATTACATCTTGGAAAGAAAGTGGTTTGCGCATCGAAAACACCTCGATCATCTGCCGGCTGAATCCAAACGAATTCGGGCATTATAACACAAGGGACACAAGATTTGTCGGGCAGATTTGCCAAGTATGCCGAATAACTGCGTCAAACGGTTGGTTGCCACACCCCTTCGATATATGTTGCTTCTGAGTCGCCCGTCCAGGGTGGCATGGTGATGCAAATAAACTTCAAATCTTCATCAGCGACATTGCGGTATTGAAACTTGGTCCCTACCGGAATATCGATTGCTACACCGGGCACGAGATCGGCGATGCTGCTTGTTACACCGTTATCCCGCCATATTTCGCCATGTCCCGCCAACACATACCAAAACTCGCTGACGGTGGCGTGAACAACCGCTTT
The DNA here is from genome assembly GCA_016929355.1 of Anaerolineae bacterium. Classification (GTDB taxonomy): domain Bacteria; phylum Chloroflexota; class Anaerolineae; order Aggregatilineales; family Aggregatilineaceae; genus JAFGJA01. The sequence continues at coordinate 6,517 of JAFGJA010000142.1, forward strand.
GTTGATCTGCTGCGACGGCACGGTACTATGAATCATGTTGCCCGTTGGTCCATCCATCAGGAACCGAATATCGGCCCCGGCGGGCGATTTCGCATCGGGCGCTTCGGGAAGCATGGTGGTTTTCATAACGCTTTAACCTCTTCTGAATAACAAATAGCCGAAGATTTTCACACCTCCAGGCGCAGCATCTCCGGCTATTTGGCCTATTTTTCGGCGGAACTCACCGCCAATTTATTCCCCTAACAGCGCCGCTTCCGCCGCGCGCAGGACTTCATCATCGGCGGAGATCAAACTCTCGTAGGTCACGGGCACGCGCACATCCGGCACAACGCCCACGCCTTCAATGATGATCGCGCCCGTAGCGGGATTCACCGAGCGCCCGGTGGGAATCTGCATTTGCAAACCGCCCGGCAAAATGTACTGCCCGTCACCGACTTCGCCCGCCGCCCCGCTAGAGGGCGTATTGCCGACAATGATCGCGCGCCCGTCGATCTGCATGGCATACGCAAAAATTTCGGCGGCGCTGCCGGTCATCTCATTGACCAACACCGCCACCGGCCCATCATAATACGATTCATGCGCCAGAATTTCGACAAAACCCCGGTAAGCAAACTGGCCCGTACCATCGGCGTAGTAAAAATCAAAGAGGCGTTCATAGTCCGGGAAAAAGTGCCCGCTCATCGACATCGCCAACTGCACCAACCCGCCGCCGTTATCGCGCATATCGATAATGATCCCCTGCGCGCCGCCATCGATCAACGCCTGCAATTCCTCGGCGAACCAGGCATCCGCCCGGCTGACTTCGGACGTAAACCCGGTCACGCGGATATAACCCAGACCGGAGTCCAGCATGTGCGCCTGGATCACATCACTGAACAGCGCATCCGCGCCCAACGCACTCAACAGCGCCGTCGGGTCCATGGTGCGGGTCAGGGTCGCGCTCTGTTCGTCGCCATCCACTGACTGCCACGCCACCGTAACCGGTGAATTGACCGGACCAAGCAGCATCGTGCCGACTTGCAGCGCGCGCCGCGTATACGCGCTGGAGGCGCTCATCAGCAGCAGATCAGTCTCATCCAGAGCTTGCAACGCGGGCAAGCCATCAATGCGCAGCAGCACATCGCCGCGCTGCATCCCGGCTTTGTCCGCCGCCGAATTTTTGCCGACGGCGGTCACGACGACTTCGCCCGCGTCGGTGACACCGAGTTGATTAACACCGACCGCGCCCAGCAGATAATCTTGCACCAGGGGCAGCGATACGTAACTCAGGTGTGTATCAGGGATGAAACGGCCCAGTTGCGCTATCGCCAGATGGAACTCGATGTCCGACTCAGCCGCCGCGACTAACGGCGTGATTGCATCGTAGATCAGCGACCAGTCCAGATTTTTCTCGACGGTAAAGGGATAGGTTTCCACCGTGCGCGCGAACAACGCTTCCCAGGCATCGCCATAGCTCATGTCCGAATAATCATTCAGCGCGCCAAAACTCTCCACCACCGGAATCGTGACGTGATCATCGCGCAGGACGGTAAACGGATCGGTTGCCAGTGACACGACACTCCACCCCGCAGCGAGTTCGATCAAGTCATCATCCGCCGTGAACACCGTCGCATCCGCGCCCACATCGCCGGGGAAAACCGCGCCATCCGCCGCTGCCCAAACAATCACATACCCGCCCGTGATACGAAAGGTCATCGGGTCCAGCACCACCGACAGATCAAGCGCACTTTCACCCCGGTTGACGTATTCATCACCCAGGAAATTGATATAGGTTGCGGCGGCGAAGACCTGCACGGGCGGGGTGGTATCGTCCTGATCGAAATCGTGTAACATGCCGTCCGGCGTATCCGGCAGTTCCAGCGTATAGTCGCCTTTGACGATGTTACCATCGATTGTGCCGATCACCTGACCATCGAGCGGCAGTCGGAAATCGAAGTCCTGCCGGATTTCGCCCGTCAGATCGTAGAGCAAAATCCCTGTCTCCGCGTTCAGCAGGGGATAAATCGGGTTCGTCGTCGTATAACTGCCGGTGATCGTCTGCGTGCCCCCGGTGGCCTGCTGCGGCATGGGTCCCGCCGCGCCCACGGGGATCGCCAAACCCGCCAATACGCCCACCAGTACCAGTGCCATCCATACTCGCCGTGTCATAATCCGTTTTCCTTTGGTTCTACGCTTTTCAGTGTTTTAGCTTATACGCCAAAACGCGCGTAATTGCCAATGAGAGAAGGGTTAATGGCGCGTCGCTAGGATCACCGTCACGTTGCACCACGCGCCGCACCTATGGCATACTGAAAACACTCAATGAGAGGGAAGAGTATACGGACGGACGATGCTGAGATACGCGCCAGATCGTCCGTCTAGGGATTTAAATCGCCAACGTCATCATCAGATACGCATCCGGCGCACCGAGCGCGATCCCGTTCACCATGCGCACGCGCGTATGCACGATCTGATACCCGGCGTCGAGTGTCGCGCGCAGCAAATCGATCTGGCGCGCATTGATTGGCATCACCAGACCGGATTGCCCCTTCATACGCGCATAATATTGCATCTCGCCCAAAAAGCGCGGCCAATGCTGTATCGCGCGCGGCAAACAGGCCGCCACTTCGATCACGATATGCAATGAGGCACTTTCCAGGCGGCGCGGCGCATACCGCAGCGCGGCAAATGCTACCGGGTCCGGCCCATCATACCAGACCAGCGTATCGCCGCTTTCCTCCTGCGCCAACCAGGTGGCGGCGGGCGTCGGGTCCAACCCCGGCACGAGTTGCTCTGTGATGGTGCGCAGTTCATCACCACCCATCCACCAGCCATAGGATTGCTCTCGAATGGTCGGCGGATTGCCCTGGCACAACAGCGTCATTTGCCGGGGTTCCAGGTCCAATGTCGTATACAACGCCAGATTTTTTCCGCTTTCGGGCATCGTTTCGAGCGCGAACGTCGTGCAGCCTGCCCCGCGCAGCAGGTCCAACCCGGCGGCAATCACGCGCCGCCCCAGGCCAAAACCTTGCTTGGGCGGGGTGACACCCAGCGTCCCCAACCACCCCAGATCGCCCCATACGTGCGTAAAGCAGTACCCGGCGATTCGGCCCGGCGGCGATTCGATCACCACACCGGGATAGGGCCGGTTAAAGGCCGCATCCATATTTTCGGGGGTGCGCAGCCGGAGCGGGCGGGCCAATTGGCGATGTTGGCGGCGGTATGTTTCGAACGTGGCGCGATCAATCTCACAAACTACCGGTAGATCGTCGGGAGTCATCCGGCGAATGACCGGCGCGGGGATTACATTGGGAGTCGTGTCTGCGGCAATGTCGCTCACGAAAAACCCTTTCTCACGCCGTACACACGCGATCACACAGCCAGTTATAGCGCTCCGCCCGCATTTCAGGCAGATTCGGCGGCGGATCAGCTACCCCTAATGTTTCCAGCGCAAACGAGGCCGCCACCCCGCCATAAATCGCAGCTTGCAACACATCACCAGTCGCCAGCCAACCGACCAGAAACGCCCCACAATACGTATTGCCCGCGCCAGTCTGATCCACAATCTCAGGCACGCCCACCGCCGGCAGCGACAGCAACGTATCATCCCCGCGCAGCCCGACCAGCGATCCCGCCTCGCCCATGCGCAAAGCCACGATCTGCGCACCATCATCGATCATCACCTTGACCAGCGTCACCGGATCGCTAAAACCGTACATCAACTGCGCTTCGAGCAAATTGGGCGATACGACATCCACGTAATTCAGCGCGTGCCGGAAAATATCGGCATGTTCAGCGATCATAAAACGCTGTTCGGGTTCCCAAAACAGAGTCGCCTGGGGAAATAAACGCCGCCAACTCGGTAACGCTTCCGCGCTGCGCAGAATGTGAAATCCTTTCGCCGCGTGATAAGCAGCCGGCACTTCATCCGGCAAGGGGCGCACAAAAAACGGTTTCCAATCATCCACGCGCGGCAGTTCGGTGCGCCGCCCGTCCCATTCGAAAAGCTGCCACGCCCGCGCCTGGGGCAGAGCCAATTGCAGCGCGCCTTGCAAATCAAAATCGCGCATGAGGCGCTGCTGCGCGGCAGCGGGCAAATCCTGCCCGACACACGTACACAGCCCCGGACGCTGATCCCAGATCGACATCCCGGCGGCAGCGTGCGCAACGCCACCCCCTAAGACGCCCATGCGCGTTTCACCATCGGGAAAGACAATATCATCAATCACGATGCCGCCGACACACACATAATCGGGCTGATACGATTCGGTCATAAGACTGCCGCCCACTTTAGCGCCGGATGGTGTCTTGGATATGGCTTTCGTAAATGCGACTCGCGCCGCGCGCCCAATCTACAGATCGCCCGCCGCCAAAGCCCTGGAAATACGTCGCGCCGATGGCTTGTGCGCGTTCCGCCGCCAGCAGTTCGCCGGGGATGCTGTAGACGAGCGGCGCGAAACATTCGCGGACCTCACCTTTCACCGGCAGCACATGCTGCATATACTGGCTGATCGCCGTTTCACCATCCGGCAAAATACCTATTGTGCGCCGCCCGATGACATGGGCCGCGCGCGCCGCTTCCGCCATGCGATCCGCGTCAAAATCCGCCGCGCTGATGAAGATCGTCGGCGTATCGGCCTGCGCCGAGAAATATTGCAGGTGTGTCCATTCTTCCGTGTCCTGCGCCAGCGACGGATCGCCGCTCGCTTCGAGCATTTTCGCCGCGCTGAACATGGCGACACCATACATCGGCCCCGCGCCCACATAGACAAATTCTTTCATATCCGTCCAGCGCTGCATCAGATCGTGCGCGACAGGTTCGCACGCCTGAATCGTCGCTTCCATCACATCCGCCAGGCCGAGCAATTCCGCGCGCAAGGCATCAGCTTGCGCCGTCGTCAGATGACCGCGCACCTCGCCAATACGGATCGCCGCGCTGTAGAGCGCGACCTGTGACGCGAGATAGGAGCGCACGCCCGGCACAACCATCCCCGCGAGTTCATCCGGCAACGGCGGCACTGTCGTCTGAAAAACCGTATCGGTTGATTGCGCTAAAGCCGCGTCGGGATTGCCCGTGAGCGCCACCCCCACCGCCCCGGCCTGCCGCGCGAGGCGCAGCGCCTCAATGGTGCGACTCACACCACCCGATACCGAAACGGTGATCACAAGGTTGGTATTTGGGCCGGTGTCCGGCAAATAACCCACCACATAACGACTGAACGTGAGCGCACTCACCGCTTGCGTCGGCACGCCCGCCAACTGGTGAAACGCGAGTTCGGCCCCGGTGGGCGCGTGGAAACTATCGCCGCAGCCGACCAGATACACCCGCTTGACGGACGTACACAATTCAAAATCGAAGGTGGCGCGCGCCGATTCGTCAAACGGTTTGGCAATCGCCCGAACCAGGGCGGGCAAGGTATCGATCTGTTGGTGCATCGGGGAACGAGCTGAGTCTGACATGAAAAATCCTTTGCGAAAATCGAATATGATGGGTAGGGTCTAAGGTGTTCGTGTTTGTAATACTTATCTTTTGCCTAAGGAGATTGTAACCTTGACCGAATTATCTAAACAATCCATTGTAATTCTCGTCACAAATGACGGGATGGGCAAGTCCGACCCTGATCTACAGCATACGTTGGCGCAGAAATATTTTCAACTGCTGCTGGATGATGGCAAACTGCCCGCCGTGATTTGCTTTTACGCGGATGGCGTGAAATTGGTCTGCGCGGGATCGCCCGTGTTGGATTAACTGCGCGCGCTTGAGGCGGCGGGCGTGACCTTGATCGTGTGCAATACGTGCCTGAATTACTTGCAATTGGCGGACCAACGGCAGGTCGGATTAGCGGGCGGTATGGGCGATATTATCGGGGCGCAGTGGAAGGCCGGGAAGGTGATCACGATTTAGAGGTAAACGTTGCGTGATCTAACAAATCATGTAGGGGGGGACCAATGTGTCCGCCCGGATGGTCGCGCCAGGAGCACACATTGGTGTTCCCCTACAAACATGCACACCATCATCCCAACGGCGTCAGCCCTGCTTCGGCTTCGGCCAAGCGCCGCGCATAATCCGCCGCACCGGGCAGCGCGGGCGGCATCCCCACCTGCTCGATCATATAGGATGCCGCCGCGCTCGCATGACACGCTGCTGTTGCGATCCCTTCATTGAACCGGGCGACGAACGCGCCACAAAACGCATTCCCTGCGCCCACCACATCGACCACTTGCGCCGCCACTGCCGGGACATGCACACCTGATCCGGTGGAAAAATCCCATACGTCCGCGCCATCCGCGCCGCGTCGCAGCGCCAACACCCGGCAGCCAAGCGCCTTAAACCGCGTGATCACCGTCGCATAATCCTCGCTGCCCACAATGCGCGAAGCCTCGTGCCAGTTCGGGGAAAAAATATCACACACCGTCAACATCGTATTGAGCGCAGCATCGTCCATCGGCTGATCCGACGGTTTGAACGGTTCCAGGCTCACGATATACCCCTGCGCTCTCAGATCGCGCGCGAAACCGAACGAGCCGGTATCGCCGGGATGAATCCCCCAATGGGCCGTGCGCGCATTCCGGTAGGCTGCGGGCAGTACGTCCCATCGACGCGCCAACTGCTGACCCAGTGTAGGCAGTGGCACGCGCCAGACCTGCGTCCGCCGCCCGTTCAATTCAAGCACCTGCCACGCGCGCGGCGTCGGCAGATCACTCGTGCGAATACCGGACAAATCAATGTGCGCGGCTTTGAGCGGCGCTAATATCCCGGCTTCCAAATCGTGCCCGATCCCGGCCACGATACCTACCGAGGGGCCGGTCCTGGCAACAGCCATACCCCAGGCCGTTTGGGGTCCACCACCCCCTAAAACACCCATGTGTGTTTCGCCCTGGGGCAAAACGATGTCATCCACGATAATGCCAAATGCAACGTGTGCAATCACCGAACGATCTCTCCAATTGGTACAAACTTTACGCTTTATTCTTTAGGCGGCGGATCGGCTTGAGGCTTAGGCGGCGACGATTTATCCACCGCCTGGAGGTTGGACCTGGATTGAGGGCGTCGGGATCGTCCTAACTGCGTCACTTTGCGCGGAAGCTGCGTTTTGTTATTCCCGTCAGTCTGAGCGTCTTGCCTGGGTGTGGCATTTGGTTTGGCGTGCGCAAAGCCACCATTGGCAAACGAATCAAACATCTCGCCAAAATCATCAGCCTGTTTCTGTCCAAAATCATTAGCAGCCGGCATATCTTGCGTCTCAGTTTTAGGCCCACGCGACGGTTTTACCACCCCCCCACTGGCAAAGGGATTGGACGGCACGGGCGTCGGTTGGGCAGCAGGCGCAGCATTCGCCGGGCGGGTAGGCGGTTTAGGTTGGGTTTGCGGCGCATTTTCCGGCAGCGTTGGCGGAGCCGTCAGCGGCCCGGTATCCGACAGGGTGAAGGGCGGCGGCGTGGGGGGAGCCACCGTTCGCCGTGCAGGTTGGCGCGGCGGCGACTGCGGCTCCGGCGGGCGCAATGGCCCAGTCTCGCGGAGTGGTCCCGTTCCACGCGGTTGGCCGGACTGACGCAATGGGCCAGTTTCACGCAGTGGCCCAGTTTCACGCAATGGCCCGGTCTGACGCAGGGGGCCGGTTTGCGACAACGGCTCCGGCGACTCGGCCTGATTTGCGGTGTGCGATCCGGCGCGGTGGCTCTGGAGTTCGAGCGGCGGCACAGGTTCGCCCGATTCATCTGATGTACTCGCGCCGCCAGCCTGCACCGGCACGACAACGGTAATTTTCGTGCCGCGCCCCGGCGCACTTTGCACGCGCGCAGTACCATCCACCAATTCGGCACGCTCACGCATGTTGATCATGCCCAGGCTGCCGCGCTGCTCATAATTCGTATTCACGGCCTGGACATCAAAGCCTTTGCCATCGTCCTCGATCTCCACGACCACAAACTGCTGATCGCGGTGATAGATGCGCACGTAAATATGTTCGGACTCGGCGTGTTTGCGCGCGTTATTGACCGCTTCTTCGATCACGTAAAAGAGCACGCCCTGCGCGTTGGTATCCAGGTAATTTTCGACATCCGGCAGCGCCTGTAACACAACGTTGGTATCGTGCGTATCGCGCATTTTTTCCGCGAGTTGATTCAACGCGGCCAGCAACCCCTGCGTTTCCAGCACCAACGGGCGCAGCGTAAACAGCATGTGCCGGATTTCTTTGGTCGTGCGCCGCGCGAGTTCTTCAACCTTCCACAGTTCCTCGATAGCCTGCTGCGGCTGGCGTTCGATCAGGCGGCGGATATAGTTGACGCGCATGGCAATCGCGGCTACGCTCTGCGTCGGGCCATCATGCAGATCGCGCGCCAATTTCTTACGCGCGTCTTCTTCGACCTCAACGATCTTTTCTTTCTCGGTAGCGAGGTTTTGATACAACACCGCATTTTGCAGCGAAACGGTGGATTGTGTCCCGATGGCGGTCATCAACTCCACATGATCGTCAGAGAAGGCGTTTGGTTTATCACAGCCAAACAGCATCACCCCGTACACGTCGATCCCGGCGCGCAGGGGAATCGCCAATACCGACTGAATCTCATTAAAGCCCATGAAATATTTCAGTTCAGGATCGCGGGACGGATCGCCGCTAAAGACCGGCTCGGCCTGTTTGAGCGCCAACCCCAACACACCCCGCCGGCCCGGTAACGCCCTGGTGTGATCGACCCGCGTCAGACCGCGCCCGGTGATCACGCGCAGTTGGTTATCATCCCCCTGGAACAGCATCACGGCGCTGACCAGGCGCACCTGATCGCCTAAGTTCTCGCGCAGTCCCAACATCCCAATATTTTGCGCTTCAGTTAGCACCCGTTGGTGATCCAGGGAAGCACTTAAGGCGGTGGTCATATCAAAGATCGCCTGAGCGCGTTCGCGGATTGCGCGCAAACGCTGCGCCTCATATTCGGCCTGGGCCTCGTCTTCCCCGGCGGATTGACCGCCATTTGTCCCAGAGCGTAAAATCACCCCGAAGAAGCCAAACGCGAACAAAAACCCGATGCCCAACACCCAGGTCAACCAGTCTTCCGTACTATAAGACCCGACCTGAATGACGACCAAAAGACTGCTCGCAATGATGATGCTGGACGCCACCCCCACCCCCATCCAGCCTAAACGGATCGAGGCTGAAACGATGGCTAACGTGCCGAGCAAAAACAACGGCACAATATTCCCTTCAAACATCCAGAAAA
>JAFGJA010000143.1 GCA_016929355.1 Anaerolineae bacterium
ATCCGCAGGAGAATAGCTCATACGAGGGTTATGAGCAGGGTGTGTTATTGTCGTTAACGGTGCGCGAAGATTTGGCCGAAATGCCAGATTACCGGATGAAAAATGGTCGCGCGTTTGAAACCCGTGATGCGGGGCAGGCGTTGCTCTTGATGCGTGAGTCATTTGTTACCGAGCATTTCGATATTAATGCCGGGGATGAGGTGCAGTTTTTGTTTGAAAATGATCCCGGCGAAGCGGATGATGTCTATCTGCAATTCCGCGTGATCGGTATCATTTCGCGGCAGTCGGAGCAGACGGGGCTGGAAGAATTGGGAAACCTTTCGGTGCTGCCGCCGGATGTGCTGCCGGAAACGGTTAGACCCGATGCGACGGTGACAATCGCCATGATCGATGAGAGCGATGACGTGTACATGGATCGGGTGATGGTGGCGCTTTCGGATGTGCCGGGCGTGATCGCGTTTGAGTTGAGTATGCTGACGCAGTTGGTGCAGAGTTTGCTCGATCAGTTACGGGCGATTCCGACGCTGGTCGCATGGCTGGCATTGGTGGCGGGTACGGCGATTATTGCCAATACAGTAGCGTTAGCCACGCAGGAACGGCGGCGGCAAATCGGCGTGATGAAAGCGATTGGCCTCAAGGGTGGGCGTGTGCTGGGTATGCTGATGATCGAGAACGGGCTGATCGGGTTGATCGCGGGACTGATTGGGACCAGCGTGGGCTTTTTGCTGACGATCATCCTGGTGCTGGCGAGTGAAAATCCAGACGAATTGAGCCGGACGATTGAGTTTGAAACGATGGGCTGGCTCATTGTGATGTCGATTGCGGTGGCGATTGGCGCGGCACTCCTCTCCGCGTGGAGCGCTGCCGCCGAGAAGCCCATGAACGTGCTGCGGTATGAGTGATGGTTAGAAGGGGGAATCTGTACGCAGATTCCCCCCTGAATTTTGCGGTACTATCTTATGATTGGTGCGTTGTCCGCGATGCCGCGCAACTCGAATTCATCAGAGTGAATCCAGACCTTACCGAGTGGTGTGTCGATGAGCGCCCAGGTGAAGCCGGGCGACCAGCCCACAATAGTGTATACGCCGCCCTCAATGCTGCCCGCAGGATAGGCAAAGTCGGGTTGGCTGTAGACGTTATGCGGGAAATTCACAACGGCACGCGGCAGTTCCAGGTTCCCGACAGGTTCGGTCACTTTGGGAACCGCGTTCCAATCGCCCCGGAAGATGATGTACATGATGCGTACCCAGCCAACGCCATAGGAGCCTTCGACGCGAATATAGGGCAAGGTGGGATGCCGGCCCGTTACATCAAGGACCGTGCCGCCAGGGAATGCGCCCAGGCTTTCGTATTCGACGCCGGGGCCGGTGCGGACATGCAAACTGCCCGTGTTGATGATCACGATATTTTCATAGACGGGGGTTGTGTCACGGATTGGCAGACCGGCCATGCTGCCGTTCAATGTCAGGCCGCTAAAGTTCATCCAGCCGTTATAGCCACGACTGCTGGTGACTTCGAGCCACAAGCCATCGACGGATCGCGCGGTGATACCAAGTTCTTCGCCCAGGTGCGCGTCCCACATGGGATCACTGTTGAAGGAGTCGCTGGCATAGGCAACTTTGCGATCCGATTCGACAATCGCCTTCGCAAAGGCTGCGCCGGTATAACCGGGGCCACTGGTGTAAACGTAGGATGTCACACGGATGTTGCTGGCGGCTCCCGCCAAACTCACATTGGCAACCGGAATCCAGCCGATACCGAAAATGTCGGATACCTGCCACCAGGTATTGTCAACGGTGCGTCCGCCTGCGGGCAGCGCTGCACCGGCGGGTAATGTGCCGATAACGTCGCCGCTGCCGGGGGCGCTGGTAACGGATGTGGCCGCGTTAACGCGCACGGTAGGACCGTCAAATGAGGGGCCAGGATCGACGATATAGTCGGCCAGACCGCCATCACCGCGCAGGGCGACTTCGCCCGCATTGACCCAGCCCAAGCCCATCACGGTTTCAACCTGCCACCAGTTGCCATCCATTGAGCGCCCGGCGATAACCAGGGTTGAGCCGGTGGGGGCAATGCCGACCACAAACGAATCTTCATTGGGGTTGCGGTAGACTTTGACAGGGTAGCCCTCAACGAACACGACGGGCGTTTCAAGTGTGCCTGCGGGTGTGTTGACAATAGGCACAGAGGCGAGATGGCCGCGAAAAGCGACCAGATAATCGGCGACCCACCCGACACCAAAGGGTGAATCAACACGCCACCAGGTAGTATCTGCATTACGCCCTGTGACCGGCAGTTCAGTTCCGCCGGGGACTGATCCAAGACTGGTGGTGTTGGGAGCAGGGCCGCTACGGATGTTGATCGCACCAGTATCCACGACGACATGATTGTCGAGGTCCTGGGCCATAACCGGGCTGACAGCAAAACTTAGGATAAATGCCAGCACCATGAACAATCGAATGTATCGGATCATAAATCCCCTCCTGAGGCCAAAAGTTTCAATTTAATGTTTAGTATACTCAAAAATCTATAACGTGCATCCTGGGTGAATGTTACGTTTACGGCGGCGCTGCTAGCCAATGCGCGCGCCGGTATCTTTGTCAAAGAGATACAAATTTTGTGTGTTGAATTCAAGGTTGATGGTATCACCGCGCGCGACGAGCTGATCTAAATCCACACTCACAACGCACGTTTGCCCGGCGATATTGGTATAAAGCAACTGCTGGCGATGCGTCAGAATGGCTTCGATGTGATCGATGGTAGCGGGGATGCCATCGGCGGGGACAATCGTAATGTGTTCGGGACGAATGCCCAGCCAAACGGCTTGTCCCTGACGCAGACCGGGGCGAATCGGTTGGACGGTGAAACCGCGTCCTTCCCATACATCATCCCAAATATGACCGGCAAAGAGATTCATGGGGGGATTGCCGAAAAATTGCGCAACAAAAGCGTTTTTGGGCGTGTCGTACAGCGCGTGGAAAGTGCCGATTTGTTCAATTTTTCCAGCGCGCATAATGGCAATCCGGTCTGAGATGGCAATCGCTTCGGTCTGATCGTGGGTTACGTAGATGGCTGTGATCTTGTAGTAATGCAGCAGGCGATTGATCTGGGCGCGTGTTTCAACGCGGAGTTTGGCATCTAGATTAGAAAGCGGTTCGTCAAACAAAAATATCTGCGGATCACGCGCAAGACAGCGTGCAACGGCCACACGTTGTTGTTCACCGCCGGAAAGCGTAGGCGGCTTGCGACTGAGCAGGTGTTCGAGTTCGACGCCCATGATACGGATGATGTACTTGATTCGTTCGGGAATTTTTTCGGGTTGTTTGCGGATAATGTCGTAAAACCCAATATTTTCCCAGGCTTGCATATGGGGATAGAGGGCATAATTCTGGAAGACCATGCCGATGCCGCGTTCGGCCATGGGGATGTCGCTAATTGCACGGCTGTCGTAGAACACATCGCCGGATGTTGGTTTGAGCAAGCCCGCAATGATTTTGAGCAGAGTCGTTTTGCCGCAACCGGATGGGCCGATGATGCTCAAAGTTTCGCCATCGCGGATCGTGAGCGAGAGATCGTTGACGGCATGGGGACGATTGGAAGGCTCGCGCATTTCTTGTTTTTGGGCGTGGCGGTGATCAAAAATGCGGGCTGAACTGGTAATCAGTTTTTCCATTCCGGTAGTATTTTCAGGATCGCCATCGCCGTATCGTTTGGTGACGTGGCGGAGGACAATCGTTGGCATAAGTTCCACCCCTAGCTTGAGACAAAAAGCGCAGTTCACAGTGCGCGCAGAGAACTTTTGTTACCGATCTGCGAGAAATGCGCGTAGTGAATGCAAGATGATACCCGTGAATAGGGTCTGAATGCCAATGATCGCCAGAACAATACTGATGAGCGCATAACCAACGGCGAGCGTTTGATAGGCGTTATAGCGATCTACCACGACGACGCCAAGACCGAGACCGATTGACAGGATCAGAATGCCGGTTAAGCCGAAGAAAAAGAGGGGGCGGTGTTGGCTGACCAGCGCAACGATTCCGTTCACGACCTGCATTCCGTGCGTGAACGGGTTGCGTTTGGGGCCTTCGTCATACGTCATCTGCACGGCGACTTCGGTCACTTTGAGTTTGTGCTGTTGAACGAGGAATTGCATCTCGGATTCGATGGAGAAGCCGCCGCCGGGCCGAAAGACAAACACGCGCATCGCTTCGCGGGAGAGCGCACGGAAGCCGCTCTGGGAATCGGTGAGAGCGACGCCGGAAGCGACATTAGTTGCGACGGTGAGAGCATGTTGGCCGAGGATGCGCCAGCGCGGGATCGGGCTGCGCACACCGAGAAAACGCGAGCCGACGACGACATCCACATTGTCTGTTTGGATGGGGGCGATTAAGGCGGGAATTTCGCCGGGATTATGTTGGCCATCGGCATCGAGCAGGACAACGAGTGAAGCATCCATATCACGCGCATGTTTGAGGCCGGTATTGATCGCCTGCGCTTTGCCCTGGTTGTGTTCGTGCGTGATGACAGTCGCCCCAGCTTCTTCAGCAATGCGCGCGGTTTCGTCGATTGAGCCGTCGTCAACAACCAGAACATGATCAACATAACGACGTGTTTTAAGCACGACGCTGCCGATAAAGCGATCTTCGTTATAGGCGGCAATGATGGCGACTGTGGGTGATTGGGTCACGGTTGTACCTCACCGGGGCAAATGGTCTATTACACGGTAGCATTTTAACACGTTCTGAGGTTCCCGAAAGGGCCGGATGAGGGAATGTGAGCCAATCGTTGATCGGGCGTAGGCTGATGTGCGAATCAAAAATCTGGTATAGTTCCAACTTGTATGTACAATTATGTGCAGGCAAGACGTTTATGCGGACTGTGTCCACAATGGCTGAACTACAACAGCCTCTATCCCGTCGCTTAGCTTAAGTCTTCGGGATTTCTTGCCGCACCACTGTCACACGTGCCACGCGAAAGATGTGTTTACCTCGCTGCCGTCCTCCTACTTGACCTAGCAGAGGCAGTGACCGTCACATTAAGGTTTGCGTGTAGGTCGCGCTTTGCACGCCGAAACGACAGGTCATTGGCACTGGTGACGAAGGTGTGATTGCCACGTTGAGCATTTTATGTGGCAAACGGTTTCTTGCCACAACCGATAATATTCAGTTTGTAAGGTGCGAGCAAGTTATATTGGTAAAATATACTAATTATAGACATCAAAGTCAATTATGTTCGCAAATTCATTGAGTGCTCGTTACACTTGGGATATTTTGGGCCTTATCAGTTTAGGAAGGCGAAGGTCCGGTTAGGGTCTTTATACATAACTTTTGCTATGATGACAGTTGAGAGGGTGCAATGCGATCAGGATTTCGGACGATTCGCGTGCTGCTGGGCGGTGCGGTGCTGCTGGCGGTGATCTTGGGCGGTGTGGGTTACGCGGTGTATGCTGTGAACGGTATGCTGGATGTGCGGGCAACACAGGCCGCGCGTGACGATCATTACACGACGATGCAGTTTACGGCGACGGCGCTGAGTGATCATCTCACGGCACTGGCGGAAACAAATACTGCCCCCAATGCGACACCATCACCGGTTAGTTTGCTGCCGAAATCGGCGGCGCTGCTGCGTGCCGGAGTACAGCAAGACGCGACCATTACGCCGATTCCGACGAATACGCCGCGCCCAACCCTGACGCCGACGGTAGCCGTGCCAACCACGATTCCGACCAATACGCCGCGCGCGGAGGCGACGGCAACGACTGTGCCCGCCGCAACGGTGACGCCTCTGCCACCTACGCTCACGCCGGAGGTTTCGCCCACGTATGTGATCGAAGGGACCTATGCTGTGCCGTATCAAGCGCCGGTAGTGCCGATCCCCGAACGTGCCCCGTTCATCGATACCGATCCCGATGTGGTGAATTTTTTGCTGTTGGGCAGCGATACCACCGGCGGCGGCGTGGGGCACACGGATGTGATTATTCTGGTATCGGTGAATAAACGCGCCGAATCGGTGGCGATGTGGCATATTCCCCGCGATCTGTTCGTGTATATCCCGAATTACACGATGGACCGGATCAACCTGGCGTATGCGTTAGGGGAAGGAAACGACTATCCCGGCGGCGGCTTTGGCTTGATGCGGGAAACCATCCAATACAATTTCGGGATCGATGTGGATCATTACGCGCGCGTCGATTTTGACGATTTTATGCGGATCGTTGAAGAATTGGGCGGGCTGGATGTGAGCATTGATTGCGCGATTGCGGATTGGCGCTTGATCTCGCCGGAGCTTGATCCGTTGGTGGAGGATAACTGGGAATATTATACGCTGCCGATTGGTCGCCAGCGTTTATCGCCGTATATGGCGCTGTGGTATGTGCGCAGCCGTAAAACGACCAGCGATCTGGATCGCGGGCGGCGGCAAATGGATGCGCTGCGGGCGATGTGGCATCAGGCGCGGGCACAGGGATTGTTTGCGCAAGTGACGCAGCTCTGGCCGCAGGCGGTGGAAGTAGTCGAAACGGATATGACGCTGACGGATGTTTTATCGCTGGTCCCATTGGCGATCAGTCTGGATATGAGCAATATTGCGCGTTATAGCGGGTCGATAGGCGATCATTACATTTCGTTTAAAACGCCGGACGATGGGCGCGAGGTCTTTTTGCCGAATCAGGAGCGTGTGCTGTCATTGGTCGAGAATTTCCTGACACCGCCAACGGGCAACCGCTTGGGGCGGCAGCTTATTACGGTGGATGTCGTCGATAAATCGGCGTATGGGCTGGGTTTTGATCTGGTGGCAATTGATCGTTTGGCCTGGGAAGGGTTTATCGGGCGCTCGGTATCGCCGGGTGATTACCAACCGACTGAATTGACCGTGATCTATGATTTTACCGGGCAGACCAAAGGGAGCGCGTTGGATGACCTGAAACGTTTGCTGCGCGTGGCGGATTCACAGGTGATCGTGCAGCCGGACCCGAATCGTATGGTTGATTACCGGGTGGAGATTGGCGGGGCATATAACTCGTGCGTGTATGGCAATGCGGAAGATGAGATTAACGCCGGACCCCCGATCCCGACGGGAACGCCGGAAGGTGATACAGGTAATGGGGGGAGTAATGTCGGCTAACATCATGTGAGAGGAGGCATGATGAAGAAATTCATTATTGCGCTGATTGGCGGTGTTGTGGCGTATCTGGCGCTGATTCGTCCGCAGGTTGTGCGGTGGGGGGCAACCGATGATGAGCTTCAGCGTAAGTGGCCGGGTGATGATTTTGCGCCCAAGAGCAAATTTGTTTCGACGCAGGCGATTACCATTCATGCGCCGCCCAGCGCGATATGGCCCTGGTTGGTTCAGATCGGTAATGGTCGGGCCGGCTGGTACAGCTATCGTTGGCTGGAATATATGGTGCGTGATGGTAAGCTGCTGTATGAGGGAGCATCACACCGGATTGTGCCAGAGTTGCAAAGTCTGAAGGTGGGCGATCCGATTCCGGTGGGTGATGAGGCGTTTACAGTGGTGGCGATGCAGCCCAATGAATATTTGACTTTGCGGTTGGGCGCGGAAGAGTTATCCGGGGAAGGCGCGGGGCATACGTTTATTCTGGACCCGGTAAATGATCAGACGACGCGCCTCATTGCGCGCGCACGAATTGCGAGCGGGTCGCTGTTGTCGGTGCTTGTTACCGTGTTTTTCTTCGAGCCGGGCCATTGCATCATGCAAACCAAGATGCTGCACGGCATTAAGGAACGGGTAGAACGTCGAAAGGGCTGATTTACCGGGGGGACCACTCCGGTAAGTAGTTAGCTTGTGTGCCGGTCAGCGATTGGGGTGTGCCGCCGTTGACCGGGATCATGTAAATGGCGGATGCGGTGTTTTGCCCACTCTGGTAAATGATCAACGAGCCATCGGGCGACCAATCGGGGAAGGCGCTATAACTGCTGCCAGTGGTCAGTGCCTGGGCCGGGCTGCCGTCAGGCCGGGTGATATAGATAGTCACATTATCCTGATCACCGATGACGTGATAGGCGATGCGTGTCCCATTGGGCGACCATGTAGGGAACGCGCTGGTGTTAGCGCTGTTGGTGATCTGGCGAATCTGGCCGGTGTTGAGGTCGAGAATAGCGATTTCGTAGGGATCGCCCCATAGCGCAGTGTGGAAGGCGATTTGCGTGCCTTCTGGCGACCAGTCAGGACCGAGATCGTCTACATTGTTGTTCGTGATAGCAACTGCGCCAAAATTGGGCGCATTGAGATTGGTTTCGATGACGTACAGATCGTAGTCGCCATCGGCATCACTGTGATAGGCGAGCTGGCTGCCATCGGGGGACCAAGTGGGGTATTTGTCATCGATGGTAGGTGAATTGGTGAAGTTGGTGAGGCCAGTACCATCAACATTGATGACGTAGATGTCATACTTGCCGGTTTCGCTGGAAGCACCATAGAAGGCGATTTGCGTGCGGTCAGGCGACCACGTTGGGCCGCGTTCCGCGCCAGATGTGCTGGTCAGGATGCGTAACCCCGTCCCATCCACATTCATGATGAAAATGTCATAATTGCCATTTCGCCGCGAATCGAAGGCGATCAGATCGTCGGCGTAATTTTGATTCAATGTCATCTGGGGTAGGGCGGGTATATCGCTGCTACTGCTATTAACCGTCAGCGTGAGGTCAGCGTTGGGATCGGGCGTTTCGTCGCCGGAAGTAAGCAAATAGACAGTGACGGCGCAAACGGATACTGTGACCACCAGCGCGCCGATTACTGCCGCGATGAATACCCAATTGCGGCGCGGGCGATCATAATTGTCATCGTAGTAATCCTGGTCATTATCGGCGTAACCGGAATATCCCGCGCGATAGTCAGTTGGCTGCG
>JAFGJA010000144.1 GCA_016929355.1 Anaerolineae bacterium
AGATTTTGCGTCAGGTCTTCATCTTCGTTGTAGAGGATTTTCCCGCCGGTAGGCGTATGAGCGCGCACGATGCAGCGTCCGACGGTTGTTTTGCCACAGCCGCTTTCGCCCACTAACCCGACAGTTTCGCCGCGAAAGATGCGGAAACTCACATCATCAACGGCTTTAACGTAGCCGACTTGCCGGTCAAAGAAGCCACTGCGCAGTTGAAACCACATTTTTAAATTGCGCACATCCAACAAAGGCGCTATCGCAAAATTATTCTCTGACATGAGCCGCCTCTTCTTGATAGTCTTCGTCGTAGAGCAAACATTCAACCACGTGATTCTCGCGGAGTGTGATCGGTTTGGGGTGTACCCTGTCGCATAAGCCTTTGACCATCTGATCACAACGCGGATGGAAACGACAGCCCGCAAGGTGTTCATAAGGCGAGGGAACCATGCCCCGGATCGGATCAAGGCGCGAACGGGTCGGGCCAATTTTAGGGATGGAATGGAGCAGCGAAATCGTATAGGGATGTTTTGGATTGTGAAATAGCGTTTCAACGTCGGTATATTCGACTACCCGCCCCATATACATCACGGCGACATCGTCTGCAATTTCTGCGACCACGCCGAGATCGTGCGTGATAAACAGAATGGACATGCCATATTCTTCTTGAAGATCGAGCAGCAGGTCCAGGATTTGCGCTTGCGTGGTCACATCGAGCGCGGTGGTCGGTTCGTCCGCGATCAAGAGATTGGGATTGCACGACAACGCCATGGCGATCATACAGCGCTGGCGCATTCCCCCGCTCAGGCGGAAGGGATATTCATCAATGCGCACTTCCGGTTTGGGGATGCCGACTTTGTCCAATAACTCAATCGCGCGGGCGCGGGCTTCGTCTGGCGAGATCGGCATGTGCAGCCGGATCGCTTCGATGATCTGGTTGCCTACCGTATATAACGGACTGAGTGAGGACATCGGTTCTTGAAAGATCATGGCGATCTCATTGCCGCGAATCTGGCGGATCGTTGCGCTGCGGGGATGCAGTTCGGTGACATTAATGATTTCGGCTTCTCGTCCATTGGCGGCGCGGTGATAGATGATTTGTCCATCCATGATCTTGCCAGGGTGATGCACAATTTGCAGAATCGCGCGCGCCGTGACGCTTTTGCCACAGCCGCTTTCACCCACCAGACACAACGTTTTACCCTGCTGAATCGTATAGTTTGCGCCATCAACGGCTTGGACCACCCCATCCAGGGTGAAGAAGTGAATTTTCAGATTTTGCACTTCAAGTAACATGTTTTCATCTGTCATGAGAAATTCTCTTATGCATCGTTAGTGGTAAGGATCAGCCGCGTCGCGCAAGCCATCGCCCAGGAAGTTGAACAGCAGCACAGTAATGGACACCGCCGCACCGGGCAGCAGCATCCAGGGCATATTGGCGATAACGCGAATACTCTGCGCATCTTTGAGCATCACCCCCCAACTGACTACCGGCGGTTGGAGGCCCAGGCCCAAGAAACTGAGCGCGGTTTCGCCCAGGATCATGCCGGGGATCGAAAGCGTGACGGACGCGATGATATGGCTCAGGAAGGAGGGCATCATGTGTTTGAGGATGATTCGCTGCGCGGGTACGCCATCCAATTGGGCGGCCAGAATGAAGTCTTCTTCCCGCAGTGACAGGAATTTACCACGCACGACGCGCGCCATCCCCGTCCAACCGATGAAGGACAGGATGACCGTGATCATAAAATAGACCACCACCGGGTCCCAACGGGCGGGCACAGCCGTTGCCAGCGCCATCCAGAGGGGAATGTCAGGAATGGATTTCAGCAATTCGATCCAACGCTGGATCAGGTTATCGATCCAGCCCCCGATCAAACCGGAAATGCCCCCGATAATGATGCCTAAACCCAGGCTCATAAACACGCCGACCAGACCCACCGAGAGCGATATTTGTGAGGCGAAAATGACGCGGCTCCACACATCGCGCCCCAGATCATCCGACCCGAACAGGTAAAACGGATCGCCGTGATTTTTCGCACCAAAGAAATGTCTATTGCCCGAAATATGCAGCTTGTTAAGCCACGAGAGCGGCATGTTGCTAAAACCGATGGCGTAAGAATCACCTTTGACAAAAAAACTCAGGGGAATCTTGGTTTCTTTATCGACGGTATAAGTACGCTCCAGCGTGCGCGGATCGGTTTCCTGTTTATAGCCGTAAACATAGGGGCCGAATTTGCCATCATCGAACCAATGGATCGTTTGCGGCGGCGCTTGCGTATACTTGCGGTTATAGGTTGTGGTGGCTTGCGGGGCAAAAAATCCGGCAAAGATCGCAATAAAATAGAACGATCCCACAATGACGAGGCTGATCATTGCCAGACGATGCCGCCGGAATTTCCACCACATCAGTTGCCATTGTGACGCAATGGCTATTTGTGGCGTTTCGTAGTTTTCGGCGGATGTGGTCACGGCCTGTGCATCCGTTTCAGGGGTTGGCATAACAGTATTTGTCATGATCTTTTATCTCGTTCATTCAAACCGGATACGCGGATCAAGCCAGGCCAGCAAAATATCTGATAGCAGGGTCCCCGTTAATGTCAATAAACTGAGCAGCAGCAAAAAGCCCGCCGCCACATACATATCTTGCACTTGCAGCGATTGCAGCAAAATCGGACCGGTGGTGGGCAGATTTAACACGATAGACACGATGGCTTCACCCGCCACGAGCGCGGGTAGTGTCCAGCCAATGGTGCTGACAAAGGGATTCAGCGCGTGCCGCACCGGGTATTTGAGCAGCAATTTCCATTCAGGCATTCCTTTTGCGCGCGCTGTTTCGACATAGGGCCTATTTAGTTCATCGAGCAGATTCGCGCGCATAATGCGGATCAGACCCGCCGTGCCCCCGGTTCCAATGATAATCATCGGAATCCAGAGATGTTTGAGAAAGTCAATAAATTTGTCCACATTCCAGGGGGCACTTTCATATTCAGGAGAAAACAAGCCGCTCAAGCTGTTGCCCCACTGGGTGAAAGCGATATACATCATAATTAGGGCGATGAGGAAGCCCGGTGTTGCCATCCCGATAAATCCGATGATGCTAAATATATAATCGCCCAGGCTGTATTGGCGGACTGCCGAGTAAATGCCAATCGGTAGCGCTACCACCCAGGTAAAAATAAAGCTGGAGAGTGTCACCAAAAGGGTCATCCCCAAGCGGTCCCAGATAATTCTTTGTGAGGGTTCGCTGTTCTGGAAGGAATAACCAAAATCGCCGTGCAAAACAATATTGCTGATCCATTTGCCATACTGCACCACCACCGACTCGTTCAACCCGTACCGTTGCCGCATACCTTCTTCAAACTGTGGCGACCAGTTTGTGCCCTGTTGGTCCCGCATCTGTTCAATCATCGCCGAAACATAATCGCCCGGTGGTAGTTGGATCGTGATGAACACCAGTATCGAGATGAGGAACATCATGGGGAACATTAACAACACGCGCTTCAAAACATATTTGAGCATAGTCCCTGCGCCTTATATTTCAGGGGCAGGTCAAAGCACCCGCCCCATGCTTCATGGTTCGTAGAGTGATATTGCTGTGCGAAGGCTACTCAGTAAAGTACCATTGTTCGGGGAACGCAATCGCAATCCCACCCGGATTCCAGCCATCGACCCAGGTTGCGGGCACGTTGGCGAGTTTGGCATTGAGCGGGCGATAGGTGCTTGTTGAACTGGAAATACCCAGGACCCAGAAGTTGTCGGCAGCGACTTGCAGCAGTTCACCCATCAGTTCCAGCCGTTGTTCGGATGTCGGAGCCTGACGGACTCGTTCGAGCAGGTCCATCTGATCCTTGATGTACTGAGGCGGTTCTTCCCCAGCCGGGTTATCAGGTTCTAGATACCAAATTTCCCAGGCATTACCCCAGATGGATTGACCGTGGGTGGGAACAAAGTAGCGGGCATCAACAATCGAGGTCAGCCCCACGCCACCTTCGCCGGTGAAGACAGTGGCTTCCATGCTGTTATCATCGCGGCGTTCGGTCCAGACTTCGTTGGAAACCACGTCGAGGATGATGTCCACACCCACTTCGGCGTAGTAACCCTTGAGCAGTTCCGCCACGTCGGTGAAGCCCAGACCATAGTCGCCTGTTTGGATCGTGAAGACGATGCTCAGTTTTTCGCCGTTGGGCAGCAAACGCCAACCATCAGCATCTTTGTCGGGCAGCACTTTGTCAAGATATTCGTTCGCCAGATCAACATCGTATTCGATGTACTGGGTAGACAGTTGTTCATTGTAGAGCGGGGAGTCTTCGGTTGGTGAAATCTGGCGCGGTTCGCCTTCGCCAAAGTACACAATGTCGATGATTTCCTGGCGGTCAATCGCATAGGACATGCCAATACGGAAATCTTTTTCGCTGAACAGATCGCCCAGATCGGCATGAGTCATGTTGAACATCACCGTGACCGATGCGCCACCCTCGCGGCTCACCAGGTAGACCTTCAAGCCAGATGTTTCTTCATTCTGGAAGAATAACGGGCGGTTTTCGTTGGCCGGATTCGCCATCGTATCGAATTTACCAGCGAGCACATCGAGCAGCAGGGTTTGATCGTCCTGATAGAGCGTGCCGACGAAACCATCAATGTAAGGCAGCTGGTTGCCTTCGGCATCCACCCAGTAGTAGTAGGGGTTCCGCTCGGCGGTAAACTGCGTACCGCTACCCATCACTTCCTTGACCACCCAGGGCATCATCGTGGGGTAGTTGGGGTCGCGCATGATCAACGATTGATCGGTGCCAGGACCGACGGCTGAACGTGATTGGAACAGCGAAACCCAGTCGGTTGCGCTTTCACTTTCTGCGATCAGCGCATCAATACCATCGGGGTTGTATTTGATGTGGAATTGTTCGAGGTAGTGCTTGGGGGCAGCCACTATACCCCAACCATCCCAACCGCACATATTCAGCAGGAACATGCCGTAGGGGACATTGAAGGTGAATTTAATGGTGTAGTCATCGATTTTTTCAACAACCGGGGGTTCGCCGCCGGGGGTCCAGAAGCCCTGCGGATAGTTGCCGCCGTTGAGTTCTTCATTCGCCTGAATATCTTCCATGTAGAACATGATATCATCGGCTGTGAAGGGTACGCCATCGGACCACTTAAGACCTTCGCGCAGGTGGAAGGTGTATTCCGTGGCTTCTTCGTTGACATCGACGCTTTCGGCAATGTTTGGTTCCCAATCGGAATAGGTCTGGTTCCAGTTGACGAGTCCTTTCCAAGCCGTCCAGAATACCATCTGACCACTCCAGAAGGGTTCACCACCACCGGCCACCGGAACGCGCAATTGGCCGCCATAAGTGCCAATATCCGAACCAGGGAGCGCGACGACGCGGGGGTTAACGGGCAAACGTTCTGCAACGGGGGGCAATTCACCGGCGGCGACTTTTTCGGCCAGCATGGGGGCTTCGCCATACATGCCATCATCATCTTGCGCCACAATCGAACTAACGGGCATCGCCAACATAGCGATCAGAACCAGTAAAAGAGTAAGACGATATTTCATTTCGAAGCTCCTAAATGTTTTGTTTAACGAACGAGCGGATGAATTCGTAGCGTAAGGTTTATTGATGGTTCAGTAGACAAATCCTTTCTTAATACAAATGGGATTTGGTGATAAAATGGCCCTTGTTTTTGCGTAAAAGCGCAACAAGAACCGGAAGTTGAAGGTGCTTTTGTGTCAATATTTGTGACTTGTCACAAAAACTATATCACAGTTTGCACCGTGAATTCAAGTAGTCTACCGGGAACTTTAATTCTTTTTTCTGAAAATGGATAAATGCAGGCGATAATCTGCGTCTTATATCTCGTTTCGTTGCTTGATTTTTTGTGACAAGTCACATACAATGAATGAGGAAAAATTGATAATTCGCTGTAATTTTCGAGTCAATTTTAGTGCGCGTTAGGGGCCTTTATGAAGTCAAAACGTCGAACGACCTTACGTGATGTGGCCCGCGAGGCAGGCGTATCCTATCAGACCGTATCGCGCGTCATTAATGACAATGATAATGTCGCACCTGCTACCCGTGAACGTGTACTGCTGGCTATTGATAAACTGGATTATCGTCCCAATCGTGCGGCACAGGTGATGCAAACGGAACGCTCGCAGACAATTGAAGTGATCATGCCCTATTATGGCTTCAATCGGGTGCTGGCTGATATGGCCCGGATTACTCATCAATCAGGTTATCATTTCAGCATTTCAGCTATCGATAATACTGAATTCGCTGAGGCACTGATCAGTGCGTCGTCCCGCTTCATTGATGGCTTAATCTTGACTCCCCTTTCCCCGATCATTGATGATTACGATGAACTCAAACGCTTAACCAAAGGTATTCCTTTTGTCCAAATCGGGGCACGGTTGGGCACTAATCTGCCATCGGTCATCTATGATCATGCGCAGGGCGCACGTCTGGCGACCCAGCACCTGATCAATCTGGGGCATAAAGTCATCGCTGAGATTAGCGGACCACTGTGGAATTATGATGGCTATGATCGTCATGAAGGATGGTTAGCCACATTAGCCGACAATAATCTTGACCCATCACTCAGTGTCGAGGGAGATTTTACGGTTGATGGTGGTTATCAGGCGATGCAGCAATTGCTGGATATGGATGTTAAGTTTAGTGCTGCCTTTGTAGCCAATGACATGATGGCTTTTGGCGCGCAAACAGCCTTGCGTGAACGGGGCTTGCGTATTCCCGAAGATGTGTCTATTGTCGGGTTCGATGACCTCCAAGAATCGGCTCATTTCGTGCCGAGTTTGACAACGGTACGTCAAGATTTTGCGTTGTTGGGGCGGCTGGCGATTGAATATGTGGTAAGTTTGATCGAGAATCCTGATACGCCTATTTATCAGCGCGTACTGCCGCCCCAATTGGTGGTACGGAAAAGTACGCAACCATATCGATGAGGTCTAACTCATGGCAAAGCAAGTATCACCGCAGGGCTTAACCTGGTATCAAGATGCGCGTTTCGGCATGTTCATCCATTGGGGGCTTTATGCGTTAATCGGGCATGGTGAATGGGTGATGCATCTGGAACATATTCCAGTGGTGGAGTATGAACAACTTGCGCCCCGGTTCAATCCGGTGAAGTTTAATGCCGATGAATGGGTCGCTCTTGCGGCTGATGCAGGACAAAAATACATCGTGATCACGAGCCGTCACCACGACGGCTTTAGTATGTATGATACGGCGCTCAGTGACTATAAAGTGACCCATACGCCGTTTGGCCGCGATCCCATTGCTGAATTGGCGGCTGCCTGCGCGCGGCATGGCGGGATCAAACTGGGATTTTATAGCTCCCTGTTGGATTGGCATCATCCCGCTTATCGTTTTCGCGCTGAAAGCGGGTTAGCCTGGGCTGATTATCTGGACTTTTTGCATGGGCAGGTCCGCGAACTGTGTACGAATTTTGGCGACTTAGCCTGTCTTTGGTTTGACGGGGATTGGCCTCTCCATGCGCTAGACGAGGACAGCGCCTATTTTGCGGCGGGCGGATCGTTCGAGTACGAGCGGTTATACGACATGATTCACACGCTGCAACCGGACGCGGTAGTCCTCAACAATCGCCATGCCGATCCGTTACCGGGTGAAGATATTCAGGGCTTCGAGCAGGATTTGCCGGGGATGAACACTGCCGGGTTTAATGTGGGCACGGTGTCCGATCTGCCCAAAGAAGTGTGCATGACGATCAATACCAGTTGGGGCTATAAACCGGCGGATCACAATCACAAATCCAGCCGCCATCTGGTGCATATGTTGGCCCGCAGCGCGAGCGCAGGCGCAAACTACCTGTTGAATGTGGGACCGACGCCGGAAGGTGAAATTGTGCCGTTACATGCGCAACGGTTGCGGCAGGTAGGCGCGTGGTTACAAACGCACGGTGCGGCCATTTATGGGACGCGCGCGGGAACTATTCCGCCCACCGGTGAAACGGTCAGCACCCAACGTGAGGCAACGCATTATATTCATGTGCTTGATTATGTGAGCGATGGCGTGGTGTTAAAGCAGGCTCCGACTACGATCCAGCACGCGCAGCTTTTAGCGAATGGTCAAGAACTCATGCTAGAATGGCAAGGCGAAGATTTGCTTATTGTGCTGCCGGAAGATGGGCGCGATTTCTATAATACGGTCATCGAATTAAGATAGGTTAGCCGTAACCATGCCATCAAAACTTGCCGGGTTTGTGTTTGATCTGGATGGGACAGTTTATTTAGGCGAAGCGGCGCTGCCGGGCGCAGTTGACACTATCGCCTATCTGCGCGAACACGGCAAACGTATTTTGTTTGTCAGCAACAAACCGTTAGAACCACGCGCCGCCTATGCTGCGAAATTGACGCGCCTGGGGATTCCTGCGACGGCGGATGATGTGGTGACTTCGGGCTATGTCCTGGGTTATCACTTAGCGGCCCATTATCCCGATCTGAATTTGTACGTTATTGGCGAACAATCTTTGATCGATGAATTGCACGGGCATGGGTTGACCGTTGTGCCGGAGTTCCGTGATCAAGACTCGCAAGAGGTGATTCAACCACACGGGATTGACGCGGTTGTCGTGGCCTTTGATCGCACGCTGGATTATCGGAAATTGAATACGGCGTATCAGGCGTTGCTCAATGGCGCGCGTTTTTTTGCGACCAATGCTGATAAAACGTGCCCGATGCCGGGGGGCGGTATTCCTGATGCGGGGGCCACGATCACCGCGCTGGAACATCTGACCGGGCGTAAATTGGAACTGCTGGCGGGTAAGCCCTCCCAACTCATCATGGATGTGGCGCTGCGACGGCTCGATCTTGCGCCGGAACAATGTATGATGGTCGGGGATCGCCTGGAAACGGATATGCTGATGGGCCAGCAAGCGGGCATGTTGACCGCCGCCGTGATGAGCGGCGCTTCGACGC
>JAFGJA010000145.1 GCA_016929355.1 Anaerolineae bacterium
CTATGCGGCCAGTGTTCATCTCATGCTTCGGCGTTTGGCGCGTTTATCAGATGATCCTTGACCTTTTCAAATGGCCTCTGAATATCAGTCTACTACAACAAATGCGCCCCAAAACACGTCACCAATTGCTCGTGAGATTGATAGCGTACCAACCCAATCTATTAGTATAGGAAATGTTAGCGGTACAGTCGTAAATGTAGGTGGCAAAGAAAATAACGTCGTTACATATATTACACAGGGAATTACTAATGAAAAATTTGACCGTGCTCAAAGTGATACTTGGAACGATAAGGGTAGAGAAAAAATACGGGAGTTTGGAGTAGGTGGAGGGTTTAGGAATTCTCAGGCTTGGTGGCTGTTAGGACAAGGCATGGAATACTACCTTGATGCAATAAAACGCGACCCTACCAATCAGCATCCATGGATTAACCTAGCATATGTTTATCATGTAATTGGCAAAAGGCAAAAGGCATTAGAATGTATAAATAAGGCCTTAGAGTTAGCAACTCCTGGACCAAATTATCCAGGAAATCACTATAAGCGAGTCAAAACGTCCATTGACACTAATTCATATGATAGTGGTGGAAAAGTAGTTCCGCAAAACATACCAGAATGGTTCCAAGATAAATGGGGACAGTATCTCTAAACAAAGCACAATTCATTAATACAAAGCAAAGAAATTGAAAGAAGGGATAATTGATGTTAATTGATGCTGAGATGCTGAATATTGTTTTCTATAGTAATTCTGAACTAACATCGACAGGTGGGGTGACTTTCACAGGTACATCAAGTATTCGACTGTACCAAGAGAAAGTAGAGCTTAATGTAGCTGCTCAATTTGTTGTTAAACAACCACAAAGACTAAATGCAATTTGGGCATATGCGTACATATATTACAATTATGCAACCCCTTTCCAAGTCCTTAGCGGAAGTGGGTTCGAAAAACTCCCAAGGGACTCCTGTTGTTCACGAGAACTAGAAGCTTTTGAAATATGGGGAATGGGAATGCCTATACATATAGGTGCTTACGTTAGGGGTGGTACTCCAGAACGTAAGTTAGGGCTGTATACCGTTAATATTTATCTACGCACAGACCGAATAGATCACGATACACCTAGCTTTCTTCATAATATTCCACATGCCTCTGGAGGGCTTTTTGTTACAGATAGATAAAAATCTAATTGTTCCATTGCTAACAGAACCCCAATATGCCCGAATTTGATACCCAGTTCGATGTTATTGTGATTGGCGCAGGTCCGGCGGGCTTGATGGCCGCAGGTCAAGCGGCGTATTTTGGCGCGCGGACGCTGCTTGTGGAAAAAATGGATCGCGCAGGGCGCAAATTGCGCATCACGGGCAAAGGGCGCTGCAACATCACTAACGCTGTCCCGGTGGACGAGTTCATCGCGCATTTCGGCCCGAATGGACGGTTTCTCTATTCCGCCTTTTACCAGTTCTTCAATGTTGATTTGCTCGATTTTTTCGCTAATCTGGGCGTGCAAACCATCACCGAGCGCGGCGGGCGCGTTTTCCCGGTCAGCAATGATGCCGATGACGTAACCGATTCGCTCGTGCGCTGGGTGGATGCGCTGGGCGTGACGCGCTGGCAGCAAGCGCCTGTCGCCCATCTCGTGATCGAGAATGATCACGCTGGCGCGGCGCGGATTGCAGGTGTTACGCTGGCGAACGGGCACACGCACACGGCCCCCGCCGTGATCATTGCGACGGGTGGCGTATCATATCCCGGCACAGGCTCAACCGGTGATGGCTACCGGCTGGCGGCATCAGCCGGACATACGATTATCCCGATCCGGCCCGCGCTGGTGGCACTGGATACGGCGGGCAAAACCGCCCCACAGCTCATGGGCCTGAGTCTGCGCAACGTCCGCGCCACGCTGTTGATCGATGGCGAACCGGCAGCCAGCGAATTTGGCGAGATGTTATTCACCCATTTCGGCGTGTCCGGCCCGATCATTCTCACGCTCAGTAAACGCGCCGTCGATGCCCTGCACGCCAAAAAGCAGGTCGCCGTATCGATTGATCTCAAACCCGCGTTAGATGAAAAAATGCTGGATACCCGCTTATTACGCGACTTCGATCAGCAGGGCAAACGCCAGTTTAAGACCATCCTCAAGGATTTATTGCCCAAGCTGCTGATCCCCGTTTGCTCCGATCTGACGGGCATTTCGCCCGACAAACCCGGCCACCAGATCACCGCCCAGGAACGCGAACGGCTGCGTGCATGGCTCAAGGATTTCCGTCTTGAAGTGACCAAACACCACCCCATCGCCACCGCCATTGTCACCGCCGGGGGCGTGAAACTGGACGAAGTTGATCCGCGCACGATGCAATCGCGCCTCGTGAGCGGTCTCTATTTTGCGGGCGAAGTGCTGGACTTGGATGCGGATACCGGCGGCTATAACTTGCAGGCGGCGTTTTCGACGGGCTGGCTAGCGGGACGCAGCGCCGCTAGCCACTAAGCAAACGTTAATGCGATTCGTATGGTTGAGTATCCTCACCCCGTTTATAATAGGGATGGTAATCTTCGGGGCGGCGTCATCACACTATGACACCGCCTCTTGTCTTCAGGAGCGAAACCGATGGGGCGACGCGCGCTTATTGTAAGTTTGATGCTGATCACCACCGCGCTGATCTTGACCGCCTGCGGGGATAACGATCCCGCCAAAACCGTCGATCAGGGCGCTGAACTGCTGACCGTAACCTTTGATGACGCTGGCGCATGGGAAGAAGGCACGTTTCCCGCCGGGGATGCGCCCACCGCCACCTTAGCGATCCGCGACGGACGTTACCAGATCGATCACGCGGCGGCGAAAAAGACCTCATTCATCTGGGGCGAAGGCGGCGCTTCGATTAGCGCTGACGCGGAAAATGTGATCATTGAAGTCGAAACTGAGCAACTCAGCGCTGAAAAAGATAACATCTACGGCGTGGTGTGCCGCCTGGGGGTTGATGCGCGCGATAACGCTACCGGCTACGCGCTGCTGATCAGTGGCGATGGGCATTACGGCATCGCGGAACTGCGCAGCGACAATCTCTCGTTTTTGCTGGAATGGCATCAGACCGACGCGATCCACCAGGGCCAAGCCACCAACACGATCCGCGCGATCTGTGTAAACGATTATCTGGCGCTGTACGTCAACGATACGTTTTTGGGCGATGTGACCGACACAACCTATCTGCGCCCCGGCCCGGTGGGACTGCTGGCCGGAGTCACGGCGGGCGAAGCGGTCAGCATGGCGTTTGATAACCTGACGGTGTACGAGGGATCGTTGCGGGATTAACGTAACCTTCCAGGACGTATTGATGCAGATTAAATAATTATCAGGGGTATGGTAGGGGCCGACCAATGTGTCGGCCCAGGGCGAACACATTGGTTCGCCCCTACCGAGTTGCCAAGGATTGCGACGGGCTATGAACCTACTCAAAAGGCGGCGTAAGTTGGCTGTAAAAATCCTCTTGTTAGTTCTGGGCACGGGGATCACCGTAATCGCCAGTGTGATGGTGCTGCGCGCCTATACCCTGCTGCACGCGGCGAATCGCATCTATGCGAGCGCCGATGTCCCTGAACGCCCGGTAGCGATCATCTTTGGCGCGCTGGTCTATCCGAGCGGGCGGCCCAGTCACATGCTGGCGGATCGCGTGGCGATGGGCGCGGACCTTTATCACGCGGGCAAAGTCGAGGCGCTGCTGATGACGGGCGATAACAGCCGCGTCGAGTACAACGAACCGGAAGCCATGCGCCAATACGCGCTTAACCTCGGCGTGCCGGATGAAGCGATTGTGCTGGATTACGCGGGCTTCCGCACTTATGATAGCTGCTACCGTGCCCGCGATATTTTCCAGGTCGAAGCCGCGATCCTGGTGACACAGGATTTTCACCTGCCCCGCGCGATCCTGACCTGCGACGGCCTCGGGTTGGATGTGGTCGGCGTCTCAGCCGATGAGCAGCGCCCGCAGGGGTACAAGCTCAGTTCGATGCTGTTCAGTCAGGTCCGCGAACTGCCTGCGACCACGCTCGCCGCGTGGGACCTGCTGCGCGGGCGCAAACCAACCTATCTCGGTGAGCCGCTCCCAATCTTCCCGGAGTAACCGGCGCTCAACCACCCATCCACTGACAGATGTTGACAGCCTAACCGATTCGCTTTAGTGTTTGAGAGCGTGTATTGAAAGGGTAAACCCCCATCCCCAGCCCTTCCCCTGCAAGCAGGGGAAGGGAGAAGAATCTCTGTTGGGAAGTCCCTCCCTGCCTGCGGGGAGGGATTTAGGGTGGGGTCAAACGGCTTGCCGCACACGCTCTGAGGCATTCAACACGCAAACACTGTACGCAGACACGACTCACAGAAACGGGAATGCGCTATGAATCCGGTTGTCATCGACATCGGCCCGCTTGTACTACACGAATATACTGCCTGGGTGATGGGCGGCATCCTGCTAGGGTTGGCGCTCATCGCGGGGCACGGCTACACGGCGGAACGGCACGCCTTGCGCCCCCATACAGCGATCACACCATATATGGCGATCACGCGCTGGCTGGACGTGGGCATCGTGGCATTGATCGCGAGTGTGATCGGCGCGCGGGCGCTGCATGTCGCGCTGGATTGGGACTATTTCGCGCAGCATACGCAGGATATTGATCGCCTCAAAACGGGCGGCATGGCGTGGCAGGGGGGCTTGATCGCCGCCATTCCCGCCACCTGGATCACAGCCCGGCTGCGGCGTGTCCCATTCCGCGCCTGGACCGATGCGGCCACGCTCGCTTTGCCTATCGGGATGATGGCGACGTGGCAGGGCTGCCGGAATACGGGCTGCGGCTATGGTTACGAGGTCCACACGCTGGCCGATTGGCCCGGTTGGATGGTGGCTGAACTGCCGGACGTGTTCGGGCAGGTCGCCCCGCGCCTGGATATACAAACGGGCGGTGTGATCTTCGGCGGGATCATCTTCGCGCTGGCAGTGTTGCTGACCTGGCGCAATTGGCTGCCGGGGCTGCGCCTCTGGATCGTGCTGGTGATCGCTGGCCTGGGCCTACTGATCGCGGGGTATCTGCGGGCCGATCCCACACAAACGATCCTCAATCACCGCGCCGATCAAGCCCTGAATGCGTGGTTGGTGATCGCCAGCGCGGGAATTGGCGGTATACTCTGGCTGATGGATCGACACAACACAAACGATCTGCGTAAGGGTGATGCAATGCAGTTTGAGAAATTATCGCGGTAACAATTATTTACCGTGTTGACCTCACCCCCCGGCCCCCTCTCCACGCATGGCGAGAGGGAGTCAGGTTACGGGTAAGTCCCCTCTCAGCATTGAATTGCCCCTACCAGAGCATACACAAACATCAGGGCGTATACGCCCCTAACCGCGTACACGGAGACATGATCGCATGAAACTCACACTCGGACTGGCGCAAATCACCCCGAAACTCGGCAGCATAGCTGCGAATGTACAAACGCATCTCAATTATATCGAACAGGCCGCCGCGCAGGGCGTACAATTGTTAGTATTCCCCGAACTCTCCCTGACCGGCTATAACCTGCAAGATTTGGTTTATGAACTGGCGCTGCACGCCACACCGGACGATTCCGTCTTCAAACAACTGCTGGCAGCGAGCCAAGAACACGATATAGACCTCTCTATCGGTTTTGTCGAGGAGGATGATCGCAACCGCTTTTTTATCTCGCAGGCGTATCTGGGTCAGGGCGAGATCGTGCATGTGCATCGCAAAGTGTATTTGCCGACCTATACGCTGTTTGATGAAGGGCGCTATTTTGCGTGGGGCGATTCGATCCGCGCCTTTGATACGCGCTTTGGCCGTTTCGGGATGCTGATCTGCGAGGATTTCTGGCACGCCTCCCCGCCCTA
>JAFGJA010000146.1 GCA_016929355.1 Anaerolineae bacterium
GGGGCTGGGGGGTGAGGTTTTCACATTAATATCGGTTCTGTTCATCCTGCATCTCGTCCATTCCCGCGCGGGCGATCAACAACGTTTCCAGTTCCGTGAGGGTTTCATCGTCCAACCCCGCGACCAACCGCTCCAATCGATCTGGATCAACGCGCTTGCGTTTGGCTTGACTGGCGCTGCTGTTCGTGGTGCGTTGGTGGCCCCCGGTCATCCCGCTAATCCAGATGGCTGCTGTGCTGATCGAGGCCGCTAACGCCAGGATCAAGGCAATGAACACGCCGGTATTGGGTTCGCTGACGGCATCGCTGGCGGTAAAAATCACGATGGTCATTACCATAAACGTGAACCAGATTGCCAGTGTCGCATAGAGTCGCATATTTTCGCGCATAAGTTCTCCTGTGATTTTAGTTATGCTGCTGCTCACGGTCATGATCCTGAAGCAGCGCTTCCAGATCGTAGACATCTTCCTCATCCAGCGCGTCGATCAAACGTTCCACGCGGCGGGTGTGGGATCGTTTGCTTTTGGTGGCATGAGCGGCCTTTTCCTGCGCGGCAATCTCCCGCACAGCCCGCCAGACCGCCCGTGTCGCGCTGACAGCGCCCCCCATGATCAGCAGCACCAGCGCCAGCAGGACCATTTCACTGAAGGGGCGCGGCAAATTATTGGCTTGTAAGTCAAATAACACAATCGTGATCGCCGCGACACTGCCCCAAATGATGGCGGTTGCCCAAAATCGTTGCCATGCGCCCATTAGTAGCTTTCGTCCTCAAAGATGAGCAGCCCCGCTTGCCCGATCAAGTGGCCGCTGACCACTGTGGCATAAAACACCAACAGGAAGAAGCCCACCACAAATAGGATGAGTGAAAAAGGAGCCAGCAGCGTTATGATCAGTCCAAAGCCCAACAGGTACAGGAGCAACCCCAAGAGCACACCCATGTGTTGGCGCACATCGCTCCAGAGCGAGCCGATCCGCACAAATTCGACAAAGTTGCCGGTTTCAGCATAGCGAATGATGCCCATCGTCATGATGGCTCCGGCTACCGCCAGATACAGCAGCAGCATGGTGCTCACACACAGCATCAAACACACGAACAGCAAGCCCCCCAAGGTCGATTGTCCCAGGATGCTGCCCATAATGATCAGTATGCAGGAAACGCAGATTAATGGTAGCATATAGATTAATTGAGCAATGAGCGCCATAATGCCATCGGTTGCTACTTCACCAAGTTCCGCCAGGCCGGGTAAGGGGCGCGGTTTACCCCGGATGACCTTGCGAGCCACATGCACCTGGTAGCCGATAGGAATAAACCACAGCACAAGCCCAATGAGCATCAATAAGGAGCCAAGCACCACTTTCGTGACGGAATCCTCATCCTCAAAGGGAAATGTTAATGCGCGTGCAAAGTCCATGATAAAATGCGCCTCTCCTTGCCGCCTGTTCGGTTTACCATAGTATACGTTAAGGCGCAAAGATGCGTTGCACTATGCCTGTATACAGAATTTATGGATATTTATCCTTTCCGGGCAGAAAAACGTCTATACTATTTGATGGGTTAAATCCCAATGTCCAGTTCTTCGAGGCGCAAGCGAGCTATTAGTCTTGGAAGTCACCTATGAATGTGACGCCTGTCCGCATCTGGTATCTGCTTACCGAACCATCTAACCGGGTAATCCCTGTTGAGCACCGTCGCCAGGGGCGTGTTCTGTCCGCCTTATTGTTTATTTTGATCTTCGGGTCTCTCTTGGGATTATTTGTTGATCCCGATTATGGTGTCGTTTGGCCGGGTGTGTTGGTGGGTACATGTATGGCTTATGGTCTGAGCCGGACGCGGTATGTAAACCTTGCAATCCTGATCAGTCTGATTTCCCTGACTGCTCCACCGTTCATCATTTTGATCGCTGAGAAAAATTATGCATTCCACCCTATCACGCACCATTTAAGCTGGTTGGTGCTGCCGGTGTTGTTTGGTAATCTGGTGCTGCCGGTCAAACGCGCCTTGATTGTGACCGGTCTGATCAATGGTGGGGTTTTAGCGCTGGCGATCATTCTCGAACAAATAGGGATTTATGACGTGCTGGAAAGCGGAGGCTTGTTATGGTCGGCATCGATTCTGATTTTGCTCAGTAACTTCATTCGCCAGGACTACATAGTCCAACTCCGATCAGCCAATTGCTTGCTGGCCGATCAGTCTGTCGCTTTGACTTGTGAAATTGCCGAGCATAAGCGCACTGCCGAACAATTGCGCGCCAGTGAGGAACGATTTCGCGGCTTATTTGAACATGCTCCAATCTCGTTGTGGGAGGAGGATTTTTCCGCCGTTAAACATCATCTTGATGATTTGCGTGCGCAGGGGGTGACGGATTTCCGCGCGTATTTTGCCGCGCATCCCGAAGCGCTTTCACACTGTGCGACGTTGGTGAAAATCCTTGATGTGAACGAGTCATCTTTGCGCATTTTCCGCGCCAACAGCAAAGAGGCGATGCTGCTCAGTCTGGCCGATTTCTTTACCGACGATTCCTACAACGTGTTTCAGGAGGAATTGATCGCGCTGGCACATGGAGAAACACGTTTTCAGTGTGAGATTATCGGCCAACCGATGACCGGCGATTCGATCAACTGCCGGGTGGATGTGTCCATTGCGCCCGGTGCAGAGGCGGATTGGGCGAAGGTGTTTGTTTCGGTACAGGATATTACCGAACAGATCAAAGCCCAACAAGCCCTACAAGAGAGTGAAACGCGGTATCGCACGCTGGTTGAAATGTCGCCGGAAACGATCCTGGTTCATTGTCAGGGCAAGGTGGTGTATATTAATCCGGCGGGGGTCAGGTTATTTGGCGCAGCCGAGGCGCGTGATCTGATCGGTGTCCCGATTATGAACTTTATTCACCCGGACTTTCACGCACAGACACGACTGCGGGTTGAGCATGTGCAGCTACAGGGTGAGCTAATGCCATTTCGGGAATTGCGTTTGTTGCGTTCGGATGGACAGCCGTTTTTTGCCGAAGCAACGGCTAACCGCATTCTTTACGAGGGGCAAATTGCCACGCAGACGCTTATCCACGACATCACCGCGCGTAAAGCCGCCGAGCAGCGCGAAAAAGACTTGATCACCGAGCGCGAAAAAGTGCGGGCGCTGGAAGAATTTATCAACGATCTGTCGCACGATTTCAGAACCCCCTTGACCGTGATCAATACGCATATTTATTTGTTGCAGCGCCGTTTGTCGGATGAAAAACAGCTCAAACAGCTTGATTTGATGTACAAACATGCCACCCGGTTAATGAAAATGGTCGATGATATGATCGAGATGTTTGAGTTAGATATGCAGCTCGATCTGCCGATGGCTCCGGTTGATCTGAATGCCATCTTGCGCACATTCACAACGGATTATCAGGTGTTGGCGGCGGAGAAAAAACAAACCCTGGTATTGGATGTGCCCGATAGCCCCCAACTGGTTTGGGGCCATAAAAACGGGTTGGGACGGGTGCTGATTAATCTCGTCATGAATGCGTTGCAGTTCACGCGCGAAGGGGGCAGCATCACGATTCGAACCACAGCGCAGGGTTGGTACGTTTACCTGGAGGTGCGCGATACCGGCATTGGCATCCCGGCGACAGATCGCCCCCACATTTTTAAGCGGTTTTTCCGGGGGGATAAAACCCGTTCGACGGAGGGCGGCGGGACCGGCTTAGGGTTGACTATCGCCGAAAAAATCATTGAGCGACACCAGGGCCGGATCGAAGTTGACAGTATGGAAGGGCAGGGCAGCACGTTTCGCGTGATCCTGCCCCAGTATAGCGCCATCTGCCAGTTATAGCGGACGTACCATGTAGGGGCCGACCAGCGTATCGGCCCAGGGTGAACACATTAAGTAGCTGTGATTTTATAGCCCACGCCCCACACCGTTTCGATCTCAGCCGTGCAGGTTTCTAATTTGTTGCGCAGGTGGGCGATATGCACATCCACCGTGCGCGTTTGCCCGTAAAAATCAAAGCCCCACACAATGTCGAGCAGTTTTTCGCGGCTCAAGACAATGCCCTCATTTTCAACCAGGGCCAGCAGCAGATCGAATTCTTTGGCGCGCAGATCGATTAATTTTCCCTCGACGCGCGCTTCATGCCGGGCGGGATCGATGACCAAATTGCCGATGTGCAGGGCCTCCGTCGAGTCGTCGGTGCGGCGCGGCCCGGTGCGCCGTAAAATCGCCTTGACACGCGCCACCAGTTCACGCGGATTAAAGGGCTTGGTCAGGTAGTCATCTGCGCCCAACTCCAACCCGACGATTTTGTCGATGTCATCATCGCGCGCGGTCAGCATCAGGATCGGCAGATCGGACTCGGCGCGAATCTGCTTACAGACTTCCCAACCATCCAGCTTGGGCAGCATGAGATCAAGCACCAGCAGCGCGGGTGTATCTTGTGCGACGCGCTCTAAGGCGGCGAGTCCGTCCCCGGCGCTGATCGTGCGAAAGCCGTCTTGTTCCAGGTACATACTCGCCAGTTCGATAATGTGGGGTTCGTCATCCACCAACAAAATCAGTTCATTGGGCATAGTCTATTCCTTTTGCCAATCGTTCCGATCCCTACTCCGGCAAAACCGCCACCGCCACGATCTCGACCAGCGTCTTGAGCGGGAGTTCTTTGGCCGCATACGTGGCCCGCGCGGGCGGATCGGTGGGGAAGAACGTCGCATAGATCGCGTTCATTGCAGCGAAATCGGCCATATCTGCCAGCAGCACAGTCACGCTGATCACATGCGCCATATCAGTTCCCGCCGCCGCTAGAATCGCGGCAATATTCTGCAACGCCTGTTCGGTCTGCGCCTCGATAGTCTCTCCAGCAAACACGGGGCTGGGGCCGGGCAAAACGCCCCCCTGTCCGGCGACATAGACGGTATCGCCTGTGCGAATTCCCTGCGAATAGGGGCCAATGGGCAGCGGCGCATGTTCAGTAAAAATAACCTCGCGGGACATTTTTTCGATCCTCTCCTGATCATGAAAGTTCAAAAATGAATAATGTAGGGGCCGACCAGTGTGTCGGCCCAGCGCGAACGCGAACCAGAGGTTCGATTGGTTCGCCTCGACGTGATTCCGCCGGGATCAGTCCGGCAGCACGGCGAACGCTTCGATCTCGACCAGCGCGCCCAACGGCAAATCCTTGACGGCGAAGGCGGCGCGGGCGGGCGGTTCGGTGGGGAAGAAGGAACCGTAGACTTCGTTCATCTCGCCAAACGTGCTGATGTCCGCCAGCAGGACGGTACATTTCACCACATGCGCCATATCCGTGCCGGCAGCGTCAAGAATCACGCTCATATTTTCGAGCGCCTGTTTGGTCTGCGCGGCGACGGTATCCCCGGCGAACTGCTTGGTGGCGGGGTCCATGCCCAGTTGCCCGGACACAAAAACCAGGTTATTCGCGGCGATGGCTTGAGAATACGCACCAACGGCGGCGGGGGCTTTTTCGGTGGCGATAACTTTCCGTGACATTCGATGCTCCTTAACTAGTATGTTCAAGTGAAATAATGCGCTATCTGTCTCCCCCTCTCCATCGCATGGGGAGGGGGCCGGGGGGTGAGGTAAGCTAAAAAACGCACGCCCCATTATGCAATTTTATATGATGTACTGGTGTAAAGGAAGTTACTCGCCCGCCGCCAACCACACGAACTGGTACGCGGCCAGCGTGACGGGTTTGTGACGCGGGTATGCTTCGCCCGTGATCAGATCGGTGGCATGTGACGGCATCCAACCGAGGCGCACATCCTGCGCGTGCTCCGAGAAATTCGCCAATACGAGAATTTCCCCGCCGCGTACATAGCCCAACACATGCGGGTTATGCGTGTCCATAAAGCGCGTATCGCCGTTGGCAAAGGCGGGTGTTTGCTGGCGCAGCGTGATCAGTTGGGTGAGCGTGCTAAAAATGCGTCCGGCGTCGGTGTCTGGGTTGTTACGCTGTGCGGCGCGTTCCCAATCGAAGGTCGGACGATGTACCCACCGGCTGTCCTCGGCCTTGTTCGGATCGTCCTTGTAGCCGTAATCGTTCAGCATGGCGATCTCGTCGCCCAGGTAGATGAGCGGAATCCCGCCCGCGCTGATGATCACCGAGTGAATCAGTTCGATCCGGCGCAGCGCCCAATCCTGATACTGGTCGATCCCCGTATCAAGCGCATATTCCAATCCCGCCAGCGACGCGCCCATGCCCGAAATGCGCATATCCTGATTGACCGGGTTGTAATTGAACGGCACGCCGCGCGCAAAACTGCCCGTAAATTTTCCCGTATAAAACTGGTTGAGAAACTGCCGGTGATTGAACCCGTTCATGTTCAGTTCCCAGGCGTCTTCGTCCGCGAACGTCCAGCCGATGTCATCGTGGCAGCGCACGTAATTGACCCACGTACACCCCTCCGGCAGATCGAAGCGGCGCTGCATGGAGTGGTGCAGCAGCTTGACTTCGCGCGTGGCTAGCGATTCCCAGAGCAGCGCCATCAGCGTCGGGTTGTAGGAAATGGGCGCTTCCTCCGGCGCGATATATTTGGCGACTTCCGCCGGGTGTACAATCGCCTCCGACTTGAACAGCATCGCCGGGGCCGCGATCTTGACCAGCGCGTTAAACGCCTGGATGATCGTATGCACCTGCGGCAAGCCTTCGCAGGACGTGCCCATTTTTTTCCAGATGAACGCCACCGCATCCAGCCGCAGCACTTCCGCGCCCACGTTCGCAATAAATAACATCTCCGCCAGCATGGAGCGGAACACGGCAGGGTTGGCGTAGTTCAAATCCCACTGGAAATGGTTGAATGTCGTCCACACCCACTGATCGATCTCCGGGCGAAAGGTGAAATTACCAGGCGCTTGTTCGGGGAAAATCTCGCGCAAATTCCGCTCGTACTGGTCCGGCAGCGTGCGATCATCAAACATGAGGTAGTACGCCTGATAATCCTCATCACCTGCTAAGGCTTGGCGCGCCCAGGTGTGTTCATCCGAGGTGTGATTGAAGACGAAATCCAGCACCAGGCTGATCCCCTCCGCGCGCAGGTCGGCGGCGAGCGCGGCGAGTTGTTCCGTCGTGCCCAGGTCGGAATTCACCTCGCGGTAGCTGCTGACCGCATAGCCCCCGTCGCTGTTATCCGGCGGACACTTGAATAGCGGCATCAGGTGCAGATAGGTCAGTTTCAGTTCCTTAAAATACGGGATTTTCGCGCGGATGCCGTTGAGATCGCCCGCGAACAAATCGACGTAACACACGCCGCCCATCATGTCCTCAGACTGGAACCATAACGGATGCGCCTCGCGTTCCCGGTCCAGCGCTTTGAGCGCGGCGGGACGCTGCATATACATGCTTGCCGTCATGATCAAAATCTGTTCGAGATGGTAGAAAAAATCATAGCGATCCCCGTAGAGATCAAGCAGCAATCTAAATATGGCGGGGAAATGCTGATCGAGCCGCGCGTTAAATTCCCGGCGCGAGTCGCTGTCGGGCAGGTGCGGTTCCAGGCGCGGGATCAGCCGCCGCAGGGTCACGTTAATTTCATGGTCGAG
Organism: Anaerolineae bacterium; assembly: GCA_016929355.1. Taxonomy (GTDB): domain Bacteria; phylum Chloroflexota; class Anaerolineae; order Aggregatilineales; family Aggregatilineaceae; genus JAFGJA01. Next base: position 7,537 of record JAFGJA010000146.1, read on the forward strand.
ATTCATTAGCTAAGTTTCCTGTATATGGTTGCTCACCGCAAAATCTGACTTCCCCTCTCTGCTTGCGGAGAGAGGCCGGGGGGTGAGGTTAACGCAGCACCGGCCAGCGATCAGGCCGGGTGAAATCACGCAAGACGTGCGGCGTATCTTGAATGGGCAGGAAGTCCATTGCCAGCATGTCATCAATCGACTTAAACGCGACTTCGGCGGTTTCCGTGCCATCCGCTTTGAGCGTCCCCCCGGTGATGCGGCATTCGAACGCGATCCCGACATTATGCACCAGATCGCCATTCGCAAAGCAGGCCATCATCATCGGCGTTTCGCTGTAGACGCCGATCACGCGCACCGGTTCGATCTCTAAGCCGGTTTCCTCGCGGATTTCGCGCACGGCGGTATGCGTCGTGGTTTCGCCCAAATCCGCATACCCACCGGGCAGCGCCCAATTGCCGCGATCCGTGCGCCGCGTCATGAGAATCTCGCCCCGCTCATTGGGCACGATCATCATTGTTCCTGGCAAGATCACTGCGTCGTGGCCCACTTTTTCGCGCAAAACTGCCCAATATTCGGTCAAGGTATCTGCCGCGTAAACGGGTTCCAGCGCGGCTTTGGTGGGATGCGCTTGCGCCGCGCGGACCATCGCTTGATAAGCGGGCGGCAGTTGGGGCAAGGCTTCGTCCACATCTAGCCAGAACACCTCAAGCGTTTCCTGCCCATCCGCCTTGATCGATCCGCCCACCGCGCGTCCCGCCACACAGACCGTCCACTGTTGTACCTGATCGCCGTTAGGATAGCGCAAATTGTACGCCGGATGGCTGAATACGCCCACTAAGCGATCCACGTCGATAATCAGGCCGGTTTCCTCAAAGGTTTCGCGCGTGGCGCAGGTGCGCAGATTTTCGAAGCGTTCGAGTGCGCCGCCGGGCACGCTTAACCAGTCGAAATCATAGCGGCGCTGCACCAGCAAGCGCCCCGCGTCATCAAATACGAGACTGGTCGTATAGACGAGGTAGATCAGTTGGTGGCCCACACGGGCGCGCAGCCATTGGATATACCCATCGGCGTGCGAGTGAAACGGTTCGGACATAATCGCCCCTTAGTTGTCGATTTGGATTGTGTTGCATAGTATACCAGGCTGAATTGTACCGGGCTGGGCCGCTTCTGTCACCCAGTCGAATCGCGCTGCACGCTGCACTGATTGTATAATCATACTGTATTGTATCGTTGAACAAGGAGCGAGTTATATGCGTAAGGCCAGTTTGATTTCCCGTCTGATCGCGTTAATCATCGATTCGGTTGCCATCTGGTTTGTCGGTGGCATTATTGGTCTTGTTCTTGGCGAGGAAATTTTAGGCATCGGTGTTGGGGTCTTGACCGGGTTAGCATACAATGTCTATTTTTGGACTCAGAATAATGGTCAGACCCCTGGCAAAAAATTCCTGAGCATCCGTGTTGTGAACTCTGGGGGCGGTCAGATCAACGTCGTGCAGGCGGTGATCCGCTATGTGGGTTATTACATCAGCACGTTTATTTTTTTCCTCGGCTGGTTGTGGGCCATCATTGATGGCGACAATCAAACGTTGCATGATAAACTGGCTAGAACCTACGTTGTCCCGGCGTAATGAGGGTATCTGATGTCTGCTTTGTCAGAACCGCACAAGGGAATGACCGGAGCCGACTATCTCGCGTTTGAACGCACAAGCACGATCAAACATGAGTTTATAGCGGGTGAAGTCTACGCCATGAGCGGCGCAAGCGAAGCGCATAATCTGATCACGGGCAGCACCTATGCCGCGCTCTATAACCAATTGCGCGGGCGTTCGGGCAAAGTTTATCCCTCCGATATGAAGGTCCGCACACCGGCAACGGGATCGTATACCTATCCCGATATTACGGTGCTGTGCGGTGAGGCACGTTTCGCAGATGACGAGCGTGACGTGCTGCTCAATCCGACAGTGATCATCGAGGTGATGTCACCGGCTACCGAACGCTATGATCGGGGCCGGAAGTTTCAGCATTACCGCGAGATCAGATCGCTGCAAGAATACATTTTGATTGCCCAGGATGCCCCGCACATTGAGCGGTTTGTGCGGCAGGAGGGCGGATTTTGGCAGTTCAGTGAAGATGCGCAAGGCGATAATACTTAATCGTGAAATGTCCCCCTCTCCGGTTTTTGGCGTGAGAGGGGGATTTGATCGCACGCCTGACTCCCCCTCTCCGCGCGTGGAGAGGGGACCGGGGGGGATTGGTTTTCTTTTGCTCTTACCTTTGAATTTCTCTGTGCTCTCCGCGTCTCTGCGGTGAAAAAACTACCGCCGCAGCTTCAAGATCACCATGCCCAACGGTGGTAAACGCAGACTCACGCTTTGCGAGAAACCGTGCGCCCAAACCTGATCGCTGTCTCTGCCGCCGTAACTGCCCACATTGCCGCCGCCGTAGAGCGCCGCGTCACTGTTCAGCACTTCGGCATAATAGCCCGCTTCCGGCACACCGACACGGTAATTATCACGCACGAGCGGCGTAAAATTGAGGACCACGATCAGAAAATTGCTGCGCTCCGCCGCGTAACGAATGTAACTGTACACGCTCTGATCGGCGTCATTCGCTTCGATCCACTGGAAGCCCGCCGGGTCAAAATCGTGTTCGTACAACGCGGGATTGTCGCGGTAAAACTGGTTCAGGTCACGCGCCCAACGCTGCACACCCCGGTGCGTCTCGAAATTTTCCACCAGATGCCAATCGAGGCTGCGCGCTTCGCTCCATTCGCGCCACTGCCCAAACTCCTGCCCCATAAAGATCAGCTTTTTGCCGGGATGTGTCACTTGATAACCTTGCAGCAGGCGCAGCGTGGCGAATTTCTGCCAGGGATCGCCGGGAATTTTGCCCATCAACGAGCCTTTGCCGTGTACCACTTCATCATGCGAGAGCGACAGCACGAAATTTTCGCTAAAGGCATACATCAGCGAAAACGTGAGTTTGTGATGGTCCCAACGGCGATAGACCGGATCGAGACTGATGTATTGGAGCGTGTCGTGCATCCAGCCCATATTCCACTTGAGCGTGAAGCCCAACCCGCCCAGATACGTTGGCTGTGACACCATCGGCCACGCGGTAGATTCTTCCGCAATCGTCACGCAGCCGGGACACTGCTCATGGATCACGGCGTTGGCTTCCTGCAAAAAGCGCACCGCTTCCATGTTTTCGTTACCGCCGTAATCATTGGGAATCCATTCGCCCGCTTCGCGCCCAAAATCGAGGTAGATCATGGAGGATACGGCATCCACGCGCAGCCCATCAACGTGATATTTGCGCAGCCAGAACAGCGCATTGGCGATCAGAAAATTCCGTACTTCGTTGCGCCCGTAGTTGAAAATATACGTGCCCCAATGTGGATGTTCACGCTGGCGTGGATCGGCGTGTTCGTAGAGATACGTGCCATCAAAGTAACTGAGCGCGTGCCCATCTTTGGGGAAATGAGCCGGAACCCAATCCAGAATGACGCCAATATCGTTCTGGTGACATTGATCGATCAGATACATCAGTTCGCGCGGCGTGCCAAAACGACTCGTCGCCGCATAATACCCCGTGACCTGATAGCCCCACGACATATCAAGCGGATGTTCCGCGACGGGCATCAGTTCGATGTGTGTATAGCCCATGTCCTTGACATACGTGACCAGCGCGTCGGCCAGTTCAATATAGGTCAGCCATTCCAACCCATCCGTTTTGCGCCGCCATGATCCCAGATGCACTTCGTAGATCGACATTGGTTCGCGCAAGGGGGCGCGCTGCGGGCGCTGGTCCATCCAGGCCGCATCACCCCATTGGTAGCTGTCCAGATTAACCACCACCGAAGCGGTACGCGGACGCATCTCGTTGTAGTGCCCATAGGGATCGGTTTTTTCCGTGTGATAGCCGTTGACCTCAGAACGCAGATCGAATTTATAGAGCGTCCATTCATCCAGCCCCGGAATGAAAATTTCCCAGAGGCCGTTATTCACATGTTTGCGCATCGGATGTACGCGCGCATCCCAGTTGTTGAAGCCGCCAATCACGCTGACGCGGTAGGCGTTGGGAGCCCAGACCGCAAAATGCACGCCCGTGATCTGGTGTTCACCTTCGCCTACGGTGCGGATATGTGCGCCGAGTTTTTCGTAGCTTTCAAAGTGGCGGCCTTCGCTGAGGAGATACAGGTCCATTTCCGAGAACAACGTGCCGCACGCATACGGATCGTGGAAAATATTCGTCGCGCCGTCATGCGTGATTTCTTCAAGCTGGTAGAGCGGATCAACGAGCGCGCTGGAAGCAAGCGTGATCGCGAAGAAGCCCGTTTCGTGCAAGCGGGTCATTTCCACGCGCGTTTCCTCGTCGCCATAGATCACGGCCAGTGTGTGCGCCGCCGGACGAAAAGCGCGGATCGTGGTTTGGCTGGCGTCAATCTGGTGTGGTCCCAGCAGTCCAAACGGATCGCCGTGATCGCCATTGATGAGATTCTGGATCGCATCGGGATGGATGTCAGAGGTCATGAGGTGAAATTCCTCCCTGCGGTAAACAATATAAACGGAATGCAAACCGATTTACCTAAGAGTATACGCGATTCTGAGAGCAGCGGCGAACAGGTTATTCGTGGACCTGTTCAGTTTTGCTGTACCTCAAGATGCACGATGGCCGGATTGCCTTCAATCTCACCGCTAAAGGGCACGACTTCAAGCTGGTGCAGGCCGCTGGTGGTGGCGGAATAGGTGAATCGGCCCGAAAAGACAAGGCTGTCATTGGCCGGGATTGCCGCGATGACACGGTTGAAGCGGCGCAGTTCCACGCGCGTGATCGGTTGGGTATGGGTGGCCGTAAACCGGATGGGGACCATATCCCCCAATTCGACCTGCGTATTATCCGGCGGGTAGGTGATCGCAGCATTGGGGCGATCTTTGGGATCAATCGGAGTTAGAGTAACGGTTGCCGCCGGGGTTTGCGGGTTGGCTGTGGGCTTGGGGTCGTCGTTGAACGAGTTGAAGGCGATGATGAAGACTACGCCCAGGAACAGGAGCAGACTCACAATCACCGCCGCCATCGTGCCCAATAAGCGGCTAATGCCAATTTCATTCGGCTGTCGTTCGCGCGGCGGAGGAAACTGATTCTGCGTCGGGAGAGGTGGGGTATAAGCAGGCTGCGCCGGTTGAGGGGCAGGGTACGATTCTTGCCACGCGGTTGGCTGCGTTTCACGCCGTGGTACGGCGCGTGATTCAGTGTATGGCTCAGGTTCCGGTTGCGGCGGGTAATAGGCCGGTTCAACCGGAGTGGTATTCGGTGGGGCGTGATTAGGCGCTGGTTGGGTGTGTGCGGAATGGGGACGCGCTATCTGCTGCGGGCGTTCGGGTTTGTCATTACGCACGGCGAGTTCAGCCGGTGACGCCGCACTAGATTGTGGACGCACCGGGCGCGAAAGTTTCGATGGCGCGTTGCCCGGTAGTTGGTCCGCTTCACCGGACGGTGGATGCGGTTGTTGCAGCGCATGTTGCAAATCTGCGGCCAGGATACCGGCTGACCGGTATCGTTGATCCCGATTCTTGGCAAGGGCTTTTTTGATGACTGGATTGAGGGCTAGTGGGAGGTCGGGGCGTACCGTGTGCGGCGCGGGTGGTTCACGATCTAAGTGTTGGTACATGAGGCTGTGCGGGGTCTGGGCCGAAAATGGAACCTGCCCGGTGAGCATTTGATAGGTCAGAATCCCCAGCGCATACACATCGGCCCGCCCATCAATCGGATCAGAGCGCCATTGCTCCGGGGCCATGTATTTGGGCGTACCCATCACTTCGCCTGCCAGCGTTAAATCGGCGGTGTGCGCGTGACTGCCGACCATCTTGGCGATCCCGAAATCGGTCAGCGCGACGTTGCCATCCTCATCCAACAGCACATTGGACGGTTTCAGATCGCGGTGAACGATGCCGCGTTCGTGCGCGTAATCCAGCGCGGCGGCGATCTGCCGCACAATCACCATGACCCGATCCAACGCAAGGGGACCGGTGCGGAGTTCCTCTTTCAGATTGCCACCGCTCATCAACCGCATGACCAGATAGGTCAGTTTGCCCTCACGCCCGAAGTCATGTACTTCGAGGATGTGGGCATGTTGCAAACTGGCAATGATGCGGGCTTCACGTTCAAACCGGGTCAAGAATTCGGGTTCATCGACCAGATCAGGTGAGATCACTTTAATAGCAACGGATCGATTCATACTGTGTTGAACGGCGCGGTAGACAGTTGCCATGCCGCCTTTTCCGATCTGTTCGATCAGTTGGTATTTGCCGAGGGTGTTGCCGGATAGATCGATCATGTTTTGTGCCTGGTGACTAGCGCTTGACTATCAACTTTGCGGCGTGGGGCGCTGTGTCTGCGCCGGGCGCACGCGCTGCGCGCGTCAGGAGCGTTGCTCCTGGGGAGGCGAAGCCTCCCGCGCCCGGCGCGCCCGTTCGCTACCATGCGCATCAAGCCTTCCGTTAGCCCAATTGTAACCTATTTCAAGCCATTACGGACACGATACCAATACCAATACACCATTTTGTAGCCTAGTTTCGCTTCATAGACACGTCGCGCTGGAGCGTTCGCTTCTTCCACTTGCAGATACGCATAGCGCGCGCCCATCGTTGCCGCCCAATCGAGCAGGTGTGCAACCAACGCCGCGCCATAGCCTTGATTGCGCTGCGCTGGATCGACGATCAGGTCGAACAACCCCATATACGCGCCATCCACCACCGCGATCCCGCAGCCGACCACCGCCCCCGACTCATCGCGCAGTACGGCAAACTGTGTCTGGCCGGGGATGGCATGGAGTATAGCACGGTGCATCTGGTGCTGATCCAGCGCTGCGCCGCGCAGATCGCAGAAGATCGCCAGCCAGGGATCGAGCGCCTCACTATGTAACGATCCAGTGGGCAGGTGGGGTGTGCGCCGTTGCGCGAGTTCCAGACCGAGTACCAGCGTGGGCGAAACCTGGGTATAGGCGCGTTGTGCCAGCGTGGTATCCAATTCCGGCGGCGGGTTGAATGACGTAATGCGGAAAATAGATGGCAGATCGCGCCGGGTATATTCGGCTTCGCAGCGCGCGATTTTTTCGAGCAGATCGAGTTCGCCGGGCGTGAGGATATTCACCGAATTGGCGCGTTTGGTATAGCCGTGACTGAAGCGCAGCACCCAGCCATCATAGAGCAGGTGTTGGGCGGCGGGCCACGCATTGAGGCCCGCTTCTTCGATTCGTAATGGATGCATCGTGCAACCTCCTTGTGCTACGGATTCACGGCGCATACTAGCGAGATCGGGGGCGGGGCGCAAGGTGTTACATTGTCAGCTTA
>JAFGJA010000147.1 GCA_016929355.1 Anaerolineae bacterium
TACGCCGGCAGAGTTGGGGAGTTATACCGAGTTTTTCCGTGATGTAGGCGTTCATGCCGGTGTTGTGATCCCGTTAGTGGCGCGTGAAGCGTTGATGGGCCTGCTGGTCACGGTCTGTTTCGAAGCCTATACCTTTGATACGATTGAGATCACGCTGTTGGAAAGCATCGGGCGGCAGTTGGCTGTGGCGATTGATAATGCGCGTTTGCACGCCCGTGAACGCGAACAGCGTCATATCGCTGAAGTGCTGCGCGAAGCCGCCGAAACGCTCACCAGCCAAACGCTTGATGAAGCGTTTGATCAACTCCTGAACCTGCTCCATAAAGTGGTGGCTTATGAACGCGCTACCGTGCTGCTGCACGCCGAGCCGGGCCAACTGCGGATCGGGGCTTCTGCCGGTTTTCCTGATAACCCCGATCCATCAGAAATTGAGCCAATACGGATCGTTGTTGATGCCATTCCCAATCTGAAGCGGTTGTTCACCGAAAATACACCGATCCTCATCGCCAATACCAAAGATGATAGTAATTGGGTCAGAGGCGATTATCGTTATGGCTCATGGATTGGCACACCCTTAAAAATTCATGATCGCGTGTTGGGCTGCCTGAGTTTGACCCATACCCAACCCAATCATTTCACCCCGTCCGATTTGCGAACGGCTACTGCATTCACGGCGCAGGTAGCTATTGTCACCGAAAACGCAAACCTACTCGAAATCGAAAAAATGCGCCGCAGCTATGCTGAACTGATGCGGCAGGCGTCGTTCTCATTGGTTACAAGTTCTGATCTGGAAAGTGCTTTGCAGATCGCGTTGAATGATCTGGCGCGCTTGATTAAATTGGATCAAGCTCATATCGGTTTGATCGATGATGATGGGGAAAGTTGGAGCTATCATGTGGGCTATCCGGCGACATTGATGGAAGCGGGTACGAACCCGGTTGTGCCGGTGAACCGCTTCCCTTTGATTCGCCAGTTGATCAACCATAAGCAGCCCTTATTAGTCCCGGAAACACGCGAAAATCCGCTCTGGAAAACCGGCCAGTTCAGCAAGCGCGAAGTCCGGTGTTGGATCGGGGCGCCGTTGATGGTGCGAGATCGGGTGATTGGCGTGATCAACATTGATAGTTTTCAGCCGCACACTTTTACCCCGGACCATGTGCAAAATGTGCAGGTTTTTGCCAATCAGATCGCAGCCGCGCTGGATAACTTCCGGTTGGTGGATCAGACTCGCCGCCAGAATCGCGCGTTGAGTGCGCTTAATATGGTGCTGGCCGCCAGTAATGAAGCGCTCACCCATGATAACATGCTCGGCGTGATGCTGGATCGCATCTTAGAAGCGCTGCACCTGCGCGCAGGGGTCATTCACCAATACCGCCCCGCCGCCCAGGAACTCAGTTTGCGCGCGGTGTCGGGGCTGCCTGAGTCCGTCAGCCAGCAGTTGCGCTCGATTCGTGTCCAACTGGCGCTGGCATCAGGCGCGCCCCCGCTTGTCTCGCTGATGCACAGCGCCTTACCCTCTGTCACCTTGCCAGAGGGCGAAACCTATGCCTTCATCAGTGTGCCCCTGATCTCGCACGGGATCGAGATCGGGTTGATGAGCATCGCCCATCCCGAAGATGCTCCCATTACGCCGGATACACGCGCTTTATTGACCAATATCGGGCAGCAGCTTGGGGTGGTGATGGATAATGCCACATTATTTGAAGATACCACCCGGCGCGTGCTGCTTTCGACTGATCTGGGGCGCTTGAGTCTGACGCTCAGTACCCAATTGGAGCGCGAAGCGGTCCTCGATCTGCTGTGCCGTGAGTGTATCAGCATCTTTGATGTGCAGGGCGCGTATATCTGGTTGATCAAAGGGGATGCGCTGGTCGGTGAAATGGGCTACGGGCCAGGGGCCGATCAGTTTCCCGGTCAGCGTATCGCGCTTGAGCAAACCGATCTGCTGCCCGCCACCGTCGTCAGAGATTGGCGACCCGCCTTTGTGAATCATGTAACTGAAACTGCGGCGCTGCCCCCGGCATTTTTGCAGATGACCGGTGCAAAAGCGGTGTTGGCGATTCCCTTGCTGCGCGCCGATATACCGGTTGGCACGCTGTTGTTGGTTAATACACAGCAGCCCGCCGCATTTGCGAACTGGCTGATCGAACAAATTGGTTTGTTGGGCGTGCAGGCTGCGCTAGCGATCCAGAATGCGGGCCTGTTCGATGTCGTCCGCCGCCGGTTGGATCAACTGCGTTTGGTGAACGAAACGGGCCGCTACACAACGGCGATTCTCAGTCCGCAGAGTTTGATCGAGGGAGTCGCGCAAAAACTCTCCGATATTTTGTCTTATGATATTGTGAGTCTGGTCCAGATCGAGGATAAGGCCCTTTCCATCAGCGCCATTTTTGTGGATGGGCAGATGCAGCCGCCCGATCAAGCGGTGGCGTTATACCAACAGCCGAATTTGCGGCAAGACCTGCTGGATATAGCGAATCAAGCGGTGGTGCAGGCCGAACCATTGCTCAGTACGTGCCCCTTTAACCTTGAGGAAAGCGCGCTGGCTGTGCCGCTGATTGTGGCGGACGAGGTGATCGGCGTGTTGATCGTGGCGCGGCGCACCGCCAACAGCATTACCGAGGAGGATTTAGACGTGCTCGAACCGCTAGCGGCGCAACTGTCAATTTCTGTGTCTAATGCGCGTTTGTTTGAGAAAGTGCGCCAGCAGGCCGTTGAACTCGAAGCGCGTGTGGCCCAACGCACCGACCAGATTCGCCAGCAGCAAGAACGCACCGAAGCGATTTTGCGTTCGGTGGCAGATGCAGTGATCGTGTTTGATCTCCAGGGACAGGTGATCATGACCAATCCTGTCGCGCGGCAGTTGTTCGCTGCGCACGATCTGGATATGGATTTGGGGACGCGCGTCGGGCAGTTGGTGGCGCAAGCTCTGGGCGGTAGTTCCTCGCCTGCTGCCGGCGCCGTAGCCAACGCTGCGTCCGGTGCTGTCGCGGGCAACGGCCACGATGCGAGTGATATTATCGAATTAGGTTCGGTTATTTTGCAAGCGAAAGCGGCGCGCGTGGTCGAAGGTGATTCGGTGTTGGGATCGGTGGTCGTGCTGCGCGATATTTCCCAGTTGCGAGAGCTGGATCGGATGAAGGATTTGTTTGTATCCAATGTCTCGCACGAACTGCGCACCCCGTTGGCGAATCTTAAACTGTACCTCTCGCTGCTGGAACAGGGCCGCCCGGAGCGCCGCGCGGATTATATGAACGTCATGGATCGGGAGATCGAACGCCTGACCCGGTTAATTGATGAACTGCTGCAAATTTCGCGTTTGGAGAGCGAGCGCCGTGATGATCGACCACAAACCCGTGTGACCGTTGATCTGGAACAGTTGATCACGGGGGTGATCCAGCAAAATGCAGCGCGCGCCGAACGCCAGCATAAAGAACTGCTATGTGAATTTGAAATCAAGCCGCTGCCCGTCATTCAGGGGAATCCTGATCAATTAGTGCGCGCTTTGACCAATCTGGTCGGTAACTCCATCAATTACACTCCAGAGGGAGGGCGCATAAGTGTTCGCAGCAGGGTTACGCAAAGTCCAACAGAATCGGTTATTATTGAAGTAGTGGATACGGGGATTGGGATTCCGGCCCAAGATTTGCCAACTATTTTTGAACGATTCAAGCGTGGTTCAAATGTCAATTCAACGCCTGGCACGGGCTTAGGGCTGGCGATCATTAAAGAAATTGTTGAATTACACCAGGGGAAAATCGAAGTCGAAAGCGAAGAAGGTCAGGGAAGCCTGTTTCGACTGAGTCTCCCGGTTCAGAATGCAACGTAGGAGGAAGGGATACGATATTACTTATGACCACAATACCAACTGCGGACAATGAAGTACACGAAACAACAGACAATGAAGTACAGGTAGCCACCGCCACGATCCTGGTCGTTGAGGATGATACTCATCTGATGGAGGGTATCCGCGATATTTTGGAGTTGAACAAGTACGCTGTCTTAACGGCGACCAACGGGATTCGGGGATTGGCCGCGCTCGAAGAACACGCGGAGGAGCCGCCTGATCTCATTGTCTCAGACATTATGATGCCCCAGATGGATGGCTACGAGTTCTTTGAAAAAGTCCGTGCCGACCAGAGTTGGGTCAAGATTCCATTCATCTTTCTGACCGCCAAAGGTGAACGGGATGATGTGCATCTGGGTAAACAGATGGGCGCGGAAGATTACGTGATCAAGCCCTTCGATGCCGAGGATTTGCTGGTTGCAGTGGACGCGCGTTTACGCCGCCACCGGCAGGTGATGGAAGTGCAGAAAAAAGAGGTTGATGAGGTCAAGGGCCAGATCATGAACATCATCAACCATGAATTCCGCACACCATTAACCTATATCGTGGCCTATGCGGATATGATGGATCGGGATTCGGGCACGCTTAGTGACGAGGAAAGTAAGCTTTTTTTGCGGGGGATCAATGCCGGGGCTAATCGCCTGCGCCGTTTGGTCGAAAATTTTATTATGCTGGTCGGGTTGATGACTGGGGATGCTCAGTCCACGTATGAGTGGCGCAAAACCCAATATGCCAATTATAAAGACATGCTGCGGGCGGCGATTAGTAAATATCAACCCCTGGCCGAAGAAAAACAGGTATCGCTTATTTACGATGTGGCTGACGATCTGCCCCCGATTCTCACGGATGCGGAATATTTGACGGCGGCGCTTGAATGTTTGCTCGATAACGCGATCAAATTCACCGAAGAATCGGGCAAAACGATCAGTGTAAACGTATACCAGGAATATGATCACGTCTGTTTTAAGGTGCGGGATGAAGGCAAAGGTATCCCCACGGCGGCGCTAAAAAATATCTTCAAGCCGTTTTACCAATATGATCGTGAAACGAAAGAGCAGCAGGGGGCTGGTTCTGGGTTGGCGATTGTGGCCGGGGTTATGAAACTGCATGGCGGCACGACTCATGTGGAAAGTACCGAAGATCGTGGTAGTACGTTTACGATGCGTGTGCCTATCCTGACCGAAGAAACGGAATTGCCCTGAGATACGTAGTATAGGCAAGCGGCATGGGTTGGGCACGGCTCGTCGGGCAATATTGTCAGCCAATTGTCAGCCTTTCGTCAGCGCGGCCCGCGCTAATCGTGCTACGATTTGGTTAGGATGATGCTGGAGTCTGAGAAACGGTTGACTATCATTCATTGTTAACGGGCATGAACCAACCGCTTGTCAGGCTTTCGCATCGATTTGTCTACTTACTTACCCATAGGAGGACTACGAAACGATGCCATCTCTTATTCAAAAGATCAATACCCTTATCTCCGCGAATATCCATGCGTTGGTCGATTCGGCACTGGAACAAAACTCCGTCAAAGTGATGGATGAATACATCCGGCAGGCCGCACGCAATCTGGATGCGTTGGAAGATCAGGCGGCGACTGTGGGCGGCACGGTCAAGACGCTCAAGCGTAAATATGACGAGTTCGCCGCCGCCGCCGAAAAACTGGATCGTGATATTGATACGTTGCTGATGCGGGGCAAAACGGATCTGGCGGGAGCAGCGCAGGCTGAACTCAACCAGAAACAGCAGTTGGCCCAGGAATACTATGAACAGTGGCAGGCCCAGGAGCAGGAATATCGCCGGATGCTGGATGCCAAGCTCAAGCTGGAAGCCAAGCTGACCACGATCAAGCAGGAACGTGAACATCTCAAGGCGTTGCTGGAACTGGTCGAAGCGAAGGAAATGACGACCAAAGCCATCAAGAGCATTGATGATCTGGCTGGTATGGGCGATGATGATGTGGCCCGCCTCGGCGAACAGATTCGCACACGCCTGGACCGGGAAGAAGCCCGCATGGAAATGGCAAGCAGCAACCTCAAAGAACAGATCGACGACGCGATTGGCATGACCGAGATCGAGTTGCAGCTTGAAGAACGCCGCCAACGTCTCGGCTTAGGTGGTGAAAGTGGCGAGGGTTAAGGGGGCGGGGATGAGGCGGTAGGTTAGTCTAACCAAAACTTCCCCGCATACTTTTTGCGCGAAGAGCGTATA
>JAFGJA010000148.1 GCA_016929355.1 Anaerolineae bacterium
CTATACGCGCGGGGAATCGGATTATCCCGGCGGCGCGTTCGCCCTGCTGCAAGAAACGTTTCGCTACAATTTTGGCATTGAAATCGATCATTTTGCGCGCGTGAATTTTGCCGGGTTCATGAACCTGATCGATATGCTCGGCGGGCTGACGATCAGCGTGGACTGCGCGATCACCGATTGGCGGCTCATCGACCCGGAGGCCGATCCCGAACTCGAAGAGAGTTGGGAGATGTATACGCTCGGTGTGGGGCAGGCGCGGCTGAAACCCTATATGGCGCTGTGGTACGTGCGCAGCCGCAAATCTACCGATGAGTTGGATCGCGGGCGGCGGCAAATGGACGTGCTGCGCGCGCTCTGGCAGCAGTTCCAGAAGGAGGGGATTCTGGCGAATGTGGAACGCTTGTGGCCGAATATCGAGGCGAATGTGCATACCGATATGACGCTGGCGGATGTGCTGGCGCTGGTCCCGTTGGCGACGGAGATCGAACTCTCGGAAGTGGCGCGTTATAGCGGATCGGTGGGCCTGCACTATACGCAGACCTATACGCCGGATAATGGCCGCGAAATCCTGCTGCCGAACCGCGACTATCTGATCCCGATGCTCACCGATTTCCTGACGCCCGCCACCGCAAATCGCCTGAATCGCCAGGCGATCCGCGTCGAGATCATGGATGGGTCGTGGTACGGGATCGGGTTGGAGCATGTCGCGGCGGACCGGCTCGCGTGGGAGGGATTCCATACCATTGCCTTGCCGGGTTTGAGCGAGATCAAGCGCGAATATACCGTGATCTACGATTACACCGGGCAAACCAAAGGCAGCGCGTTGCCGGATTTGCAGCATGTTTTGCGCGTTGCGCCGGAGTCGGTGATCCGCCAGCCGGACCCGAACCGGACGGTGGATTACCGGGTGGAGATCGGGACCGAATACGAGTTGTGCCGGTACGGGAACGCCGAGGATGAGGTGGCGATCAATACGCTGGCTGCCGAAGAAATGCTGGCTGATCTGCCGGTATCGGCGTGCTGGCTGCAATTTGCGGCGCAGGTGAATGTGCGTTCCGGGCCGGATACGATCTATGACATTCTGGATACGGTGACGCCGAACGATCATTTGCCGGTCACGGGCCGGACGTTGGATGGGCATTGGTGGCGCGTGCTGCACGAGAGCGGGACGGGGTGGGTGTCCGCGCAGATCACGAATGTGCGGCTGTCCGGCGATTGTTCGTCGGTCCCGGCGGTGGAGATGCCGTGAGGATAGTCCCTTCGGTAGAACTATTCGGCGGCGAGCGTGTTATCATTGATACTACTTGTTTCAATATTCACAGAAGGGATGCCCCAATGACCGTTGCGCCGCTTATTGTCACCGATTCGACGTGCGATCTCGCGCCTGCTTTATACGCTCAGTACGATATTCAACTGGTTCCCCTGCATGTGCTCTTTGGTGAGGAGAGCTACCGGAGTGGGATTGATATGGACCTGCCCCAATTTGTCGAGCGCCTGAATCGGGGGGATCATCATCCTTCGACTTCGCAGCCGACAGTGGGCGATTTTGTGAAAATATTCGAGTCGTTGGTGGAGCAAGGCCGCCCCATTCTCTCGATTCATGTCAGCACCGGCTTGAGCGGGACATTCAACGCCGCGCATCAGGCCGCGCAGCAGCTTATGCAGAGCAAACCCGAACTCTCGATCACCGTCTGGGACAGCCAGACGATCTCCGCCGCGTTGGGCTTTCAGGTCTTAGCTGCCGCGCGCGCAGCCGCAGCCGGGCACAGCGTCGAGGAAATTTTGCCACTGCTGGAATCGATGCGGCGTGAAGCAGATTTTTTGTTCACGCTGGATGATCTCTCCTATCTGGTACGCGGCGGGCGGATCGGTCAGGTGCAGTACCGGATGGGACAGGTGCTTAACATCAAGCCGATCATCACCGTTAGCAAGGCAGGTGAGACGTTAGGCACGTATATCACGGCGGGCCGCGCGCGCAGCCTGGATAAAACCGTTGAGGCGTTCGTCAAGATCATGGTCAATCAGGTGGGCGAAGGGGCGAAAATCCGCGCGATGGCGTTTCACGGGATCGGCAAATCCATCGATCTCGCGGCGAAGTTGGAAGCGCGCGTTCGGGAAAGTTTCGACTGTGTGTTTTACGAAACCGCCTACAGCACGCCCGTGTTAGGGGTGCATGTGGGACCGCTTGCGCTCGATATTGGCTTTGTGGCGGGCGAGTGGGACGTTTAGCGCAAACTTGCACCTCAGCCCTGCCGGGTTAGAATCAAGGGTAGATCAACGCAGCGAGAAGTGAAAAAGCCTATGATTAATCTACATCCGGCGCAGGGGCCGCGCCTCATCTATCAATTGAGTGTTCGGGATCAGGGCCGCGCAAACCCGTTCATCGAGATACACGCTGTCGGCGCGCCGGGGATCATGGCGTCCGCGCGTTTGGGGCGGGGGGATGTGCCATTTCCCGCGCTGGCTGATGTGTGGGAAATGGCCCGCCAGCCGGTATTTCACGCCGAACTGGGCCAACGGTTGTTCCGCGCGCTGTTCACCGGTCCGGCGCAGCGCTTGCATGACCGGTATGAGGTGGCGCGACACAATGCCGCTACCGCCAACGTGATCCTCACGCTCGAACTGCGCTTTGATCGC
>JAFGJA010000149.1 GCA_016929355.1 Anaerolineae bacterium
GATGATGGCTCGCAGGATGGCACGCCCGATTTTTTGCGCGCAACGTATAGCGAACATATCGGGGAAAAAATCCGTATCATCGAGCAGGCGAATCGCGGCGCAGCCGGGGCGCGCAATACCGGCGTTCGGGAGGCGCACGGCGAATTCGTGCAGTTCTGTGATTCGGACGATTACCTGCTGCCGGATAAAGTCGAAAAATGTTATGCGAAATTTGTCGAATTTCCTGATATTGCGGTGGTCAATACTTTTGCCACCTTCATTGACGCCGCTACCGGGCGCGAAATTCCCCTGCCGGATGAGCAACTCCCTTCCGGTGATATTTACTGCCAACTGTTAGTCGGCTCATTCGGGAATTTTGTCGGGACAAGTACGGTCATGGCGCGGCGGCAGGCGATTCTGGATGTGGGCGGGTTTGATGAGTCGCTGCCCGTCGCCGAAGATTGGGATTTGTGGCTGCGGCTGGCGGCGCGGTGGCCGTTCGCGGCGATCAATGAGCCGTTGATGACGTATTATAAGCGTCAAGGTAGTTTGCAGAGTGATGAGATCGCGCTGGCGGAAGGGCGGCTGCGTGTGGTGCAGCGTGCGCGGGATTATCCCCGGCGCGAAGAATGTGCCACTGATGCCGAATACGACGCGCACGAAGCGGCGCGCTATCATATCCTGGCGCTGCTCTACTGGCGCGCGGGGCGGCGGGCTGAGGCGCGGGCCTGTTTCCAGCACGCGATCCGGCTCGATCCCGGTCACGCGGCGGTGCGGCGGCTGTATGTGCGGCTGAGTTATGTGTTCCCGGCGTGGTTAGGTTCGCGGCTTGTGCGTTGGGGCACGCGCTTAAAGGGATTAGTCGGGCGATGATCTGTGTAGGGGCGAGGCGACGCCTCGTCCCTACGAGATGGGAAAATGGATGAAACCCTTCTGGATCACAACGAGTTGGGATGATGGGCACAGACTCGATCTGCGCCTCGCAGATTTGCTCGATCAGTACGATTTGCGCGGTACATTCTACGTCGCGCGCGATCTGCTGGATGAGCGCCTGAGCGAAGCGGAGATCGCAGGACTCGCGGCGCGGCACGAGATCGGCGCGCATACGCTGACGCATCCCGGTTTAACGGAGATCGATCCCGGCACGGCCCGGCGCGAGATTGTCGATTCGCGCGCATGGCTGCAAGACGTGACCGGATCAGCGATCACCGCGTTTTGTCCGCCGCGCGGCGCGATCAATCCGGCGGTGCGTCATCTGATCGCGGACGCGGGGTATGAGGTGGCGCGCACGGTGGAATTGTACCGGCTGGATGTGGGTGATGATCGGCTGATGCTGCCAACGACGATCAACGTGTACCCTTTCCCCTTGCGCCCGTCAAGCAGCATCCGGGCGCGGTTCCAGCCAATTCAGCGTGCGCTGCCCCATGTGCCTACGCTGCGGCTTCCCCTGTGGGCGCTGCGCAGTTGGCCCGCGTTAGCTATCGCTTTGCTGGATCGCGTGGCGCAGATCGGCGGAGTGTGGCATTTGTGGGGGCATAGCTGGGAAATCGAGCATCATGGCCTGTGGGCCGATCTGGAGCGCGTTTTAGCTGCCACGCGCCGCTATCCCGACGCCCACCGCGTCACCAATACCGAATTAGCACGCGCTATTTTCTAACCAGAAGAAAAAGGAACGACACCTATGCCCGACTATCAAGTGGTGCATTTTAACGAAGCGGATCAGGACAAGGTTCACGCATTTTTGCACGAAGAATATCCCCGGCGCGGGGACTTTATGGAACAGCATCACGCCTGGCTCTATCGTAACGACAAGTGGCGCTGGGTCATTGTGGATGCCGACGATGGCTCGATTGCCGCTCATGTGGCCTTGCCACCCGTGAATATTTGGCTGAATGGCCGGGTTCAGGAATCATGTTGGACCATCGATTTGATGGTCGGGCATGGGGTTCGTGATCGCCGGTTATTCTGGGTGCTGCATTCGATTGTGCCCACGTATGTTGAAGTGCTTATGGCGTTTCCCAATAAATATACGCGGCTTTTTTCGAAACAAGCCAAGTGGACTCAACGTGAGAGTGGTTTCCGGTTCGCCATGCCGCTATCGCCCTGGTCCTTCGGTTATATCCTCAAAATTCAGGCGGATGCACGCCGCCCGCGTAATATGCGCCGTGTCTCCAAATGGAAAAAACTACGCTACCGGATCGTGGACCGGCTGACACGCATTGCGGCGGGTGGGGCGATTTTTCCCTTCACCCGCTTGGCTCGCTTCTATCTGGCGCGCTACCGTCCCACCACGGCCCGCGAATTGACCAGGCCGAGCGCCGCGCTGCTGGCTGGTGTGTTTAAGCGCCACCATTTGAATAGCACGATCATGACCGATTACCGCGATGAGGACCATCTGCAATGGCGGTTTCTCGATGCGCCGATGGCCGACGAATTCCGCTATTATGCGGCGGGACCAACCGACGCCCCGACCCATATTGTGATCGCGCGGACCGCGCCGTATCGGGATCATCTGGTGACGCGCATTGTGGATATGTACGGCGACCTCGACGATCTGGACGGACTGCGCGATGCGCTGCGTCTGGCGATGCGTGATGCGGCGCGCGCCGGGGCCGACATGATTACCACCATTG
This sequence comes from Anaerolineae bacterium, assembly GCA_016929355.1. Classification (GTDB taxonomy): domain Bacteria; phylum Chloroflexota; class Anaerolineae; order Aggregatilineales; family Aggregatilineaceae; genus JAFGJA01. The sequence continues at coordinate 2,613 of JAFGJA010000149.1, forward strand.
CCACGCTGCCCGCGCTGGATGCGCTGCTGCGCGATCTCCGCTTCAGCGAATACGGCGATCTGGTGTTTGCGTGTTGGAGTGAAGACAATAAAGCATTGATGCAGGAAATTTCAGAGGCGTCTGCGTCGGCCCATTGGACGTTTGCCGACAGCGATTTTGATGTGGTGCTTATGTAGGTTTAGCACCAAAGCGGATTTTGGTGTTTGTGTTATACTCTGGCGCGTTCTTGCTACACACCACCAGGGGCACACATTATGTTGACCAATCTCACATTAACCGACGCTCAAACCAAACTCCGCGCGGGCGCGATCACCGCCGTTGAACTGACGCAGGCGCACCTTGACCGGATTCAGGCAGTTGATCCGCAGGTCAAAGCGTATTTGACGATCACCGAGGAACGCGCGCTTGAAGCTGCCGCGCAAGCCGATCAACGCCGCACCGAGGGTGAGGATACCCCGTTGTTGGGCATTCCCCTGGCGATCAAAGATGTTTTGATGACGCAGGGCGTCCCGACCACCTGCGGCTCGCGCATATTAGAAGGCTTCATCCCACCGTATACCGGAACCGCCGTGCAAAACCTGTTTGACGCAGGCGCGATCATGCTCGGCAAGACCAACACCGACGAATTTGCGATGGGGTCTTCGACGGAAAACTCCGGCTTTTTCACTACCCATAACCCCTGGGATTTGGATCGCGTGCCGGGGGGCAGCAGTGGGGGCAGCGCGGCGGCTGTTGCGGCGCGAATGGCGCTCGGTGCGCTCGGCACGGATACGGGCGGCAGTGTACGCCAACCCGCCTCATTTTGTGGCGTCTGTGCGATCAAACCCTCCTACGGGCGCGTGTCGCGTTACGGATTGATCGCGTTTGCCTCCTCGCTGGATCAGATCGGCGCGTTTGGGCGCACGGTGGAGGATATGGCTGTGCTGCTGGGCACGATTGCGGGCCACGATCCCCGCGACAGCACCAGTATGCAGGAGCCTGTGCCGGATTACACCGCCGCCTTGACCGGGGATATTCAGGGGTTGCGCGTTGGTGTGCCCAAAGAATATTTCATTGATGGGATGCAGCCGGAAGTTGAGCAGGCCGTGCGCGCCGCGATTGAGCAGCTAGCCGCGTTAGGGGCCGACATCCGCGAGATCAGTTTGCCGCATACCGAATACGCGCTGCCGGTGTATTATCTGGTCGCCCCCTCGGAGGCGTCCGCGAATCTGGCGCGTTTTGATGGCGTGCGCTACGGTCCGCGCGAGTCGCAGGGCGCAATGTGGCCGACCTACAAAGCCACGCGCGGCGAACGTTTTGGCCCGGAAGTCAAGCGGCGGATCATGCTCGGCACGTATGCACTCTCCGCCGGGTACTACGACGCCTATTATCTCAAGGCGCAGAAAGTCCGCACGCTGATCAAGCAGGATTTTGATCAGGCGTTTGCCGATGTGGACGTGATCGCCGCCCCGACTGCGCCGACCACCGCCTTTAAGATCGGGGAAAAAGCCGACGATCCCTTGCAGATGTATCTCTCGGACGTGTTCACGCTTTCCGCGAGTTTGGCGGGCATTGTGGGCGCGGTGATTCCGTGCGGTGTGGATGGGGCGAATCTACCGATTGGCCTGCAACTGCTCGGCGCGGCGTTTGATGAACCAACGGTCCTCCGCGCGGCGCACGCCTATCAGCAAGCAACGGATTGGCACACGCGCGCGCCGGAGTTGTAAGAGCATATTCACCACAGAGGCACAAAGATCACAGAGAGATGTTCAATAAGAGCAAGACAAAATTCACATCTTTTGTGGTTGTGGCCTGAAATCAGGTTTTCTCTGATTTTTACTTTTAGAATCTCTGTGCCCTCTGTGTCTCTGTGGTGAAATTTAAAGGGAAACCCCATGCGAAACAGTAAAATTCTTGCCAAGCTGCGCGCCGGAAAAGCCGCGCGCATCGCTCATACCACGCACTATTTCCCCGCCTTTATCGCGGTGGCGGCGCATAATAGCTACGATGGCGTGTGGATCGATCTGGAACACAACCCAATGGATGGGCGCGAACTGCAAGCGCTGCTCGCGTTTTGCCATTTGTACGATATTGATGCGATGGTCCGCCCGCCGAGCAAGGACAAAACGCGCCTGTACCGGCTGTTGGAAGATGGCGCAACCGGATTGTTTGTGCAGCATGTGCGCACGGTGGATGAGGTGCGCGCGCTGGTCGATGCGACAAAATTCCCGCCTATCGGGGATCGCGGCATGGGCGGTTTTGGCCTGGATGCGAATTTCACGCTGGACATCAAAGACTCCATTGGCGATCTGGTCGAGAATGCGCGCGAAACGTTTTTGTTCGTGCAGATTGAAACGCCCGAAGCGCTCGCCAACGTGGATAAGATCGCGGCGCTGCCCGGTGTGGATGGATTGTACATCGGCCCGGTAGATTTGGGACTGCGGTTGAAGCACAAATCCGGCGATCAACACCCCGACATGGCAGAGGTGATGGGGCGGGTCGCGGAAGCCGCGCGCACGCATGGTATCGCCTGGGGATCGTACCCGACAGACTTTGCGCAGATCGAAGCGCAGGCTGCGCTTGGCGCACGGATTCTGATCTGGGGCGGTGATATAGCTCTGATCAAGTCGGGGTTGGCGGCGGCGAGTGATGCGCTGGCGGGGGTGTTAGGTGAGGAATAACCGCACCCCCTAGAACACAGAACCGAAGCAAGTCCCCTCTCCAAGCGACATTGTTGGCGAACCTGATTTTCGTAGGGGAGAGTTTGCAAACCCTCCCTGGGCGACTTTGCAAAGTCGCCCCTACAAAAACCTGCGAAACGAATTCGCCAACGGTATCTCCAAGCACGGAGAGGGGATTTAGGGGTGAGGTAAACCGTGAACGACGCGGACGGTTTAACGGATCGTCACGCGCACGAACAGCGAGCCGACATTATCCGTAAAGATGTCATCATTCGCCCCTAACCACAGTTCGCCACTCGCCGGGCTGGTAAATCGTGCTGAACGGCCAATGTAAACCGGCGCGCTTTGCCCAACCCCACCGACCAGACTCATGATGCGGGACCCCGGCACAGGAAATGTCGATTTGTTCGGCACTTGCGGATCACCTTCCGGCCCGACAAACGGCCAGGTGGGGAGCGGTCCCGCTCGCCAGGAACCATCCAGAAATTCGATTTCGATAGTTTGCCCGCGCGTGACATAAATGCCCGTCATATTCCGGCCTTGACCGCCTCTCAGCGTGCAGTCGAACACATCCCCGGCGGCGGCATGGGTTACGCTTGATGTATTGCCGCGAAGCCACTGTTCATAGGTGCGGATGGGCGCTAACAGCCGGTTCACGCGGTCAAACTCGGTGATCCAGCCGGTTTTGCCCTGCATGGTGCGCAGCTTCCACCATACCGCTCCATCTGTGCCGGTGGCTCTATCGAGGACTTCCATCACCGTGTAAAGGGGCACGTCCGCCGTAACCGATGACGTGGCGCTGGCTTGTTGGTGGAGTTGTAGTCCGAAATAGGCGAAGACCAGCCCGTCAAGCTGTGGGCCGCCCTGATAGGCGAGATCGGGCACATCATCAAAATACATGCTTTGCATCCCCTCGGCGCGGCTCATCGCGGCGTAATTCGGGCTGTATGCGCCATGAATGATGAAGTTCATGCCCAATAACCATGTTTCTTCGCCATCCCCATCTGCCATCCACCCGCATGTGCCCTGGTAACACACCTGCCACCAGCGATACTCATCGTTGATGACCGGGCCGTCTTTCACATCAAGTTCTGCTTTGTAGGCAGCTTTGCCGCGAATCGAACCGGTAGCGCTGGGTTCTGAACGTATGTTGAGGCTGTCCGTCATCACATAAGCATGATGCCCCACGTCAAAATTAATGGGCGCGACGTAACTCGGAATATCCGTCAGATCGGTATTTCGCGCGGCGGCGAATCCCGCTCCCACCATCAGCGTTGTTGTTACGAATACGAGCGCGATCACGGTTACGATCACGCGGCGTATGTATCCCCACAGTTTTATAGTCATCCCAATATTTCCTCAATTGATTGATTACAATAGCGTCATTATACACGCAAACTACTTTTGCGTGTCACCCGTAATATATGCCCCAATCATCGCCGCCACCAACTGATTGCCCGTGTTGTTCCAATGCACGTCTGCGAAATTATACTGAATCTGGCCCTCGATCATGGTGCGTTCCCAGAGGGCGCTGCTCAGATTGAGCAGTTCGATCCGGTTTGCGGCAGCGAATTCTTCCATCAATTGCATTTGATCGGCGTGATGC
>JAFGJA010000150.1 GCA_016929355.1 Anaerolineae bacterium
CCCACGCTGGCGAATTCCGTCACGCGAAATTGAGCGTCTAACAGGCGATGGAGCAGGGTATCCCGATCCGCACCTTTGAGGATGACCAGCAGTAATTTAGTCGGTGTTACGGGGGGATTGGTTGTCATGGTCTGCCTGCCTATCAGGTTTGCTCAAAATGTTCAACGTCTAAAACGAAAACTGTTGCGCCGCCCACTTCAACCTCAACAAAAGCCCCCATCATCGCTGCCGATTCGATGATATTGGGGCCAGCCGGGATTAAGCGTGTGCGACGTTCACATGTGTCTTTCAGAATCGCGATCACTGATTCGACTTGATCATCCTGGACACCGCTTAACAGGGTGGTATTGCCCACGCTGAAAAAACCGCCGGTACTGGCAACGCGCGTCACGCGGAAATGGGCGGCGTTGAGCGCTTTGATCGTGCGGTCCGTATCTTGATCCTGAACAATAGCAAAAATGAGTTTCATTGGCCCTCCTGCGTATAAATTCATGTATCTGTTAAACTTAGTTTAACACAAGAGAGCCTCTCGCAACAGTCTTGATGTTTGTTGATAATGATGGTAGAGTGAGAATAATATTGATATGCGATGAAAAATTCATGAATTGACTGTTGTAGTTTAGGATTGTTATCGATAATTAGTTATGTCTGTTGATGTATGGGGTGGAATGCGATGATGGACGATCAACATAACGCCAATAACAATGCTGAATTGATTATGTTTGTCGATGACAATGCCGCGTTATTAAGTGGCATGGGGCAATTATTGAAACTTGAAGGCTATAAGGTCGTGTTGGCCGAAGATGGGGTTGAAGCGCTGCGCAAATTAAATGCTGCGCAAACCCTGCCCCATTTAATTATCAGTGACATTGCTATGCCGAACATGGATGGGTTCCAGTTGGCGCGTGAGATTCGCAGCCGTCGCGATTGGGCCAGTATCCAGTTTTTGTTTTTAACAGCGTTTGATCAGCCCGAATATATGGATCGGGCTTACGAATCGGACCCGGAAGCCTATCTGGTCAAGCCGTTTGACGAAAAACATCTGTTACGCTTGATTCGCAGCCGGTTGCGGCGGCGTGAGGAATGGTTGCAGCATATTAAGGTGCAGCAAGACATGATCACGTCGGCCAAGCAAGACCTGGCGACGATGGTCTCGCACGAACTGCGAACGCCTTTAGTGTCGATGAACATCGTGACTGATATGTTGTCAGCAGATATTGACAATATGGATGGGGATCAGGTGCGGGACTTGCTGGACATGATGCAGGGGGGCAGCGTGCGGCTGACACGGCTGGTGGAACAGATGGTGATGTATGTCCAACTGCGTTCCGGGGCATTGACGGATTCTTTACGCGGATTTTTCCGCCCGCGTCTGGTTTCGGATGCGATTATGGGGGCGATCAAGAATGCGCAGCAGTTTGATTATCGCCAGCGTGGAATACCGGTGGAACAGATATCTCACGATCTGGATGTGTGGATCAATTGTGATCTCAATTCGCTGCGCCATGCGATTGCGGAAATCATCTTAAACGCGATGGCCTTTTCCAAGCCCGCGCAGACCGTGCTTATTCAGCAGACCGTGCGGGATGGATACGTTCAGATTTCTGTGTGCGATCAGGGGCCGGGTATTGATCCTGATGATATTGAGAATGTGTTCAATCCATTCTATCAGGTGAATCGGGCGAAGATGGAACAGCAAGGGATCGGTATTGGGTTGACGCTGGCGAAAGAGATTATCGAAGCGCACGATGGTAAATTGACTCTGCAATCACAGGTAGGGCAGGGGACCGAAGTGGTAATTGCCCTGCCAGTCTATCCGATGACCGAAGCGTAAGCGTTGTGGAAAATTAGATACGATGGTGGGCGGGGGTGAACCCAGGGTTCAACATGGCCCGCCCTGTTAATTGCGCATCCGTTTAGGGCGCTTCAACTACAATGGTCACGGATTGCGAAAACTCCGTGTCATCAATGCGTATCACGCGCAGCGTGTAAGTCGTGGTTACGGTGGGACACACCTCCTGTGATCCCTGACCGACGACGCCATTTCCCTCAAAATACACAGCTTTGATACCTTCGACATTCCAGCGAACAATGGTGCAATCGCCTGCGGTAATGGTGTAGTCGTCGGCATAGAGTTCAACGCTGAGAGTGGGCATGGTAGGCGTGGGTTGAGGTGTATTGACTTTCTCGATCCAGTAGCCTTCTTTGTCGCTGTCCGCCAAATACCCGACCTGTCCGGTCTCTTCGATCTGGACCTGCCACCAGCGATACCCTTGCGCACAATAGAACCCATCGAGTACCTTCATGCGTGTGCCGATGGCGAGTTCGCGGAGCAAGGTTGCGGTCAAGGCGGGGCCACTGCGCAGCCGGATCGCCGCGCCGCGTGTGGTAACTTGGGCGGTATTGCCAACGGCTACCGGTACGGCTCCGGCAAACGCCTGATCACAGCCCACGCCCATCGGACTGCCAGGGGTGATGGTGGGAACGGACGTCAGCGTGGGGAAGGGCGTAAAGGTCGGGAAGGGGGTGAAGGTGGCGGCAACCGCCGGAGCCTGGGTTGGGATCGGGGTGGCGGTGGCTGGCGCGGCAAGCAGAGGCAGCGTTTCATCGGTGGGATGCCAGGTGGGTTTAGTGAGTGTTACGTCCTGCGGCAGTGACAAATTGACCGGGGTCATGAACTGCGTGGCAAGCGTGTAAACCGTAAGCTGGCTTGATCCCTGCACGACCAAAATGTATGCGCTATCGGGCGACCAGGTGAGCGCGGTGGCGTCGGTGAAACCGGGAATTTGTTGCAGTGTGCCACTGGCCGTATCGTAAAGATAGAGTTCCGCCATGTCCCCGTCGCGCAGTGTGCCATCGCCTGTTGAGTCCGATGTCGCGCCCACGATGGCGATCTGCGCGCCATCAGGACTGAATTCAAGATCGTAAACGTGAATCTGGTAATTGGCGAGCCGCCGGGGGGCGACATCCGGCGCGGCATAAAAGCCCGAATCCCCGGCTGATTCCATCGTGCCGACGACGCTCTGCGCGTCTGCGCCAATGTCAAAGGCGGTGATGTCGGGGTACGTGCCGATACTATAGAGTTCCACAAATTCCGATTCGCCGGGTTGGTAGGTTAGCGTTTGCACATTGCCGACGGTATCTTCTGTCGCGCAGAGAATGGTGTACGGATCAGGATCAACGCTTAAGCCGCGCGTACACGCGAATGAGACATCGCTGATCTGGTTAGGACGCGCGCGCGGAATCGATTGCTTGATACCCTCATCTGTGACGAAGATCAGCGTTTCCCCGCCGGGCAGCCAGGCTGCCTGTTCGGTCATGAACGGCGGGATCACCTCGACGGTATCCGCGCAGAGATTCACGCCTTCAAAACAGCCGCGCAAACTGCGCAGCAGACCGTAACCGCCATCCTCAGTGGTGAAGACAAGTACATCATTGTCGGTATTCCAGGCGAGATCGGCTTCAGGAGTGACAGGTACAGTAAGTTGGCCGGTTTGCCCGGAGGCAAGGTCCAGCACATAGATGCTGGCGACTCCCTCGGCATCCGTGCCGACAAAGGCGAGAATTCCCGCCGGGAGCGTTTGCGCGTGAGCCGGGCCGGGCAGGAGGGTAAATAGCGATAGGCACAGGATTAAAATCAATACAGGTTGGCTCGATTTCATAAGGGCACTCCTAACATGGTATAGTTGGCAAAGACGCTACTAAAACTATACATCAGATCGCACGAGGAGACATGTCAAGATGAGTCGATTTAGTAAACCGGCTGTTATGGGTAATCCCCAGCGCGCGCAGGTCTTAGAAGTTCTAGCGGCGGCGCTGGCGGCGGTTGCCCCGGTTGAGGCGATCCGGCGGATTATGGTGCGTGGCGATCAAACGCTCTGGATCGATGGCGTGGCGTATGATCTGGATCGTTTTCAGCGTGTTTTCGTGATCGGGGGCGGTAAGGCCGGGGCGTCAATGGCGGCGGCGGTGGAAGACCTGTTAGCGGAGCGCATCACGGCGGGGTGGGTGAATGTGAAATACGGCTATACTGCGCCGACTGAGATTGTGACGGTGCATGAGGCCGGGCATCCTGTGCCGGATGTGGCGGGTATTGCAGGGACGCGCGCTATGCTCGATCTCTTGCAGGATGTGACCGCCGATGATCTGGTGTTGTGTCTGATCTCCGGTGGGGGATCGGCCCTGCTGACGCAGCCGGTGGAAGGGGTGAGTCTGGCGAATATGCAGGCGCTTACTGATTTGCTGCTGCGATCCGGTGCGCCGATTCAGGCGATGAATGCGGTCCGCAAGCATTTATCCCAGGTGAAGGGCGGGCAGTTAGCGCGTTTGGCGCATCCCGCGACGGTGGTCACGCTGATTCTCTCGGATGTGGTCGGCAGTCCGTTGGATGTGATCGCGTCCGGGCCTACTGTGCCGGATACGACTACCTTCGCGCACGCGCAAGCAGTCTTGGAACGCTATGGCATCGCGGACGAGATTCCCGCATCTATCCGGCAGCATCTAAAAAAGGGGCTGAATGGGGCGGTTGCGGATACGCCGAAAGAGGGTGATGAGGCGTTGGCGGCGGTCCATAACGTCATTGTGGCGGATAATGCGCGGGCGACGTGCGCGGCGCTCGACTATGCGGCGGGACTGGGCTTTCATACGCTGCTGCTCTCAACGTTCATCGAAGGCGAAGCGCGCGAGGTCGCGCAGGTAGCGGCAGGGATTGCGAAAGAGATTAAAGCCAGTGGGCATCCGGTCAAGCGCCCGGCGTGCGTGCTGTTGGGCGGCGAAACGACAGTCACGATTCGCGGCGAGGGCAAGGGTGGGCGTAATCAGGAATTGGCGCTCGCGGCAGCAGTGGCGATTCAGGATATGGATGAGGTGATTGTGGCGAGTCTGGCGACGGATGGCACGGACGGGCCGACGAATGCGGCGGGGGGGGTGGTCGATGGCACAACGGTGCGGCGCGGCGGTGCATTGGGGCTTTCGGCAGTAGCGGCGCTGGCGAATAACGATGCCTATCCGTTTTTGCAACAGGTGGGTGATCTGATGATCACCGGGCCGACGAATACAAATGTGAATGATCTGATCGCCGTGTTCGTGTTCTGACACGATCTGCGTCAGGTAGTCGTGGGGTAAACGTGTGCGTATGGTCGCGTCTCCGTGAGGATTCAATTTCCCCGATGCTACTACAATGATGACATGGGGCTAATAGCCTAAGGAAGGCAATCATGAGTAGTAAACGGGTAATTTTAACGGGCCTGCTGGGGATCGCTATTGCACTGATCACCTTTGCAGGGTTGCACGGAACCGGCGTTCAGGCGCAGGTCATCCCTTCGAATCAGGTGGTGTTCGCCTCAGATCGATCTGGCAATTACGAGATTTTCTTGCTTGATCCCGCGACAGGATTGACAACGCAGATCACGAATCTGCCCGCTAATGATGTTGAGCCGGTCTGGTCGCCGGATGGCAGCTTGATCGCGTTTGCATCAGATCGGGATGGTGATTACGAGTTGTATGTTATGCGGGCGGATGGAACGGATGTCCGGCAGTTGACCAATAACCTGGCCGAAGACCGGCTACCGCGCTGGCAGTTGGACGGGCTGAGTCTGGTATTTGTCTCGGATGTGAACGGGCAATGGGACTTATATTCGATCTCAGCCGATGGCGCTGTCGTCAAGCAGTTGACGAATGATCCCGCCGATGAGCGCGGGCCAGATGCGGCCAGTGCGGGTTTGCTACCGGGGCCGGGTGGTGCGCCGCAGGGTGTTCCAACGATCACGCCGGGCGTTGCGCCGGTCACGGGTGGTAACGCGACGGTAGACTCTTACGAGTTGAACGTGCGTCAGAATCCGGGCGAGGGGGCGCGCATTTTGCAAGTGATCCCGCGCGATACCCCAGTTACAATTCTGGGGCGCTATTACGATAACAGTTGGGTACAGGTGCAAACGCCTTCCGGTATTGTGGGATGGGTGGCGGCGCGCTTGTTGGATATTAATATCAGTCTGGCGTCAGTGCCGGTGATCGATGTGTTGTTCGTCAATCCGCCACCAACGCCCACGCCTACACCGACTATTCCGCCCGAACCAACGATTCTGTTTTACGCCAGTGATGGCACGATCAATGAGGGCGAATGCGTGACGCTGTATTGGCACGTTGAATATATCAAGGAAGTGTACTATCAAGGCGAAGGTGTGGTCGGGCAGGGTTCACGCCAGGAATGTCCTACCGAAACCACGACCTATACACTGCGCGTGGTGAAATTGGATGGCAGTATCAAGGAATACTATTTTACCGTCACCGTGATTCCGGCTGACGAGGAAGTAGAAGAATAACCTCAATCCCCTCTCCACACACGGAGAGGGGATCAGCCAACATCTGATTTTTCTGCCCCATTTTCAAGCAGTTCATACGCGCGCATAGCGCCATCCTCGTCGGTGCGTGTGACTGGGCGAAAGCGTTGCCGGTAATCCGTCAGGGTATTAAAGACTGGCGCATCAATGGTGATTGCATGGCGCGGGCTGGCGTGCAGCAGGCGGAAGGTTTGCGTTACCACATGGCCGACGACGCCCGTCGGTGACAGAATCAAATCGCCCACCGTAATCGCGGCGGCAAAATGGATCGGCGGGGAGTCGGATTCAGTGGTGTTATGGGAATGGGCCAAAGCGCGTACATTGAGTACACCCTGAATCGCATCATCCGCATTGGAAAAGGTGACGATTGCCATATCTGCGATGAATTGGCGCACCCGACCTTGCAAGCCAACCGTCGCTTTCCGATGGATGTCGCCCCAGTTGAGCAGCCATTGATTCATTTCCCGCGCTGAGAGTGTTTCGCCATAATGTTTGAGGCCGTGCAGATCGGTGATCAGTAGATAGACATCAGGATCGATAAAATTGGCTTCGGTGGGGCGTAATTGGTACACATCAATGGCGTGACGCCACCCGCGCGGACGCCTTTCGCCGATATAATCAAAACTGAATTCGGCATCATCTGCGACAGCATATACCGCCGCCGTGACCCAGACCTGATTGGTCGGTACATCTTTTTCCAGGCGCGAGATCACCACCACGCCATCGCCAATCACATCATTATCTTGCAAGGTGACATCGGCGGTGTTCAACACCAAGCGTACCCCATCCAACGCGATGCCGGTGGGGGTATGTTTTTGGCGCAGAAAATAATCACGAATCGCGTCGGCGGCGCGCAAGGCGGATGCGGCGCTTTCAAAGGTTGCCAGATAGCCGTCGCCGGTGAATTTGATGACGGTTCCCTGGTGCTCTTCGATCAATTCCCGGATTGGTGATGTGGCGTCGAGCAGGTATTCAACCGCCTGTTTTTGTGGCACAGAGGTTACATGCGCGCTTGAACCCACCAGATCGGCCAATAAAATCGTTAATGTGCGGGTTGCCATAAACTGAATCCTCCTGGTACGTTCGAAGCGTAGCACACAATGGCTCATTTGCGCCAGCGTTACGATTTCATACCAATTGATGTTTGTACAGATAGACCATTTCCGGTCATAATGGGGGCTGTGCATACCCGATCACAGAGGGAGTTGTTGAGTATGGGACACGAACCAGCGCACGAGCCAGAACTTGAACCGGAAGAGATAGACGAGGCGGCGAGTAGTAGTGCGCCGAGCGATGACGATGATTTATCGCTGGCGGCATTGCTTGCGCCTGCGCCCAGTACCGGCGCATCGCTGATCGGGCAAACGTTGGAAGGCCGTTACCGATTTGATGAACTGCTGGGCGAGGGATCGTTTGCGCGCGTGTTCAAAGTCTACGATCTGCACCGGCAGGTGTATCTGGCGGCGAAAGTGCTGCGCAGCGACATCGCGCAGGAACCCGCGTTCTTAGAGCGTTTCAAGCGGGAAGCGTCAGTTTTGGCGCGTTTGCAGCATCCGAACATTGTACGTTATTACGAAACCGTCGAAAGTGGCGATGTGGTGTTTATCCTGACCGACTACATCGCGGGACGAACGCTACAGGCGGTGCTGCGGGAGCAGGGCGGACCGATTTCACCATTTGAATCATTAACTTATTTACGCCCGATGGCGGCAGCACTGCATTACGCACACCGTGAGAATATTGTGCATCGTGATCTCAAACCCGCGAATATTTTGCTGGATGAGAATAACCACCTCTACGTGACCGATTTTGGTATCGCGCGCATCATCAGCGATACAAGCACGCTCACGATGGATACAACGGTGGGCACACCCCATTTTATGTCCCCTGAGCAGATTATGCTGGGCGAGATTACCGGGCGGACGGATATTTACGCTTTTGGGGTGCTACTCTACCAGATGTATACGGGCCAACTGCCGTTTGTGGGTGACAGCCCTGAAGCGACAGGCACAATGGCAACCATGCGCATTGTCTACGAGCACTTGCATGTGAAGCCGGAACCGCTCTCTGATTTGAATCCGCGCATCAGCCGGGCGGTTGAGAATGTGGTGCTGAAATGCCTGGAAAAAGATCCCGCCCAACGTTACCGGACGATGAATGAAGTGTTTGCCGCGCTGAGTGATGCGATTGGCACACCGTCCGTGTCGTTTGATGCGGATGAGATTGCTGGGGTTGCGGCGGCGGGATCGCTGGCGGGTGAGCGCGTGCCTACTGCGGTGGGCGGCTTGTCGCAGGTGATCGGCGGGGCGATGAGCGATAGTGCGGATCGGTACGACGATGACTATGCTGACGAATACGCTGATGAATATAGCGAATCCAAGAGCAAGCGTGCCGAACGCAAAGCCAAGCGTTTTGGGGAATGGCCTGAGGATGAAGTCGCCGAGGCGATGACCGAGAAAGAGCGCGAAAAAAAGCAGGAGAGCGAAGAGAAAAACGACGAAAAACAGCAGGAAAAAGGGTGGGATACGGGTATTGAAAAGCATGAGTTATTTGTTGACATTGGCCCATCGGATCGCTTGAGTCAATTTACCTTTGGTGCGTTTATCGTGTGGATTGGCATCGTGTTGGGGCTGAATTTTAGCGAGGGCTGGTCCTGGATTGTCGGCGGGGCCGGGTCGCTGCTGATTCTGGAAGCGTTCGCCCGTGTGGTCATGCCCGAATTTCGGGCGCGTCCCGGTGGGCGGTTGGTGATTGGTTCTGTACTGCTGATGCTGGGTTTCGGTGGTATTTTGGGCTTTGGTACGTTCTGGCCGTTGATTTTGATCGTCATTGGGGCGAGTTTATTGATCAACCGCCTGTTTGATTAACTTGTTGTGCGCGTTCGGCATAAGGTTTTGTCACGCTGCGGTCACGCTCCGATTATACGCTGTATAAAATCGGGTGAGTTTGGAGGAAAACCTTATGTCGGATGTATCCAAATCGCGTGGTTCGATCAAATTTCCGTCGCAATTGGAGATCGCGGGGATTGTGTTGGCGGCGATGCCGTTCGTGTGTACTTTTTCGACCACATCGACCAAAACAGTGAATGGGCGCGTGGTTGAGGAATCATCGACTGATTATGTGGCGATTCTGGCGGGGTTAGCGGCGGTGGGGCTTGCGGCGGCGATCCTGGCGACATTGTTTCCGAATACGGCGCAGGAAGATCGCATTAAGCGGATTGGCGCAATAGTAGTGATTGCGCTGTTGGGGGCGTACCAACTGCTAGGACCGGGGCTGGGTGTTTTCTGATTGTTTAGACTGGCATCATAGTTTAAGGTTCCAGGGCGGACGCGAATCTCATCGTGATCCGCCCTTTTGCGTTCACGTTTTCTGCCGATCTCTTTCTTGATCTTCGCGCAAATGACATTTTTTATATTTCTTGCCACTGCCGCACCAGCACGGATCATTGCGTCCGGGGCGCTTGGGGGCGATGATGGGTTTCAATTCATCTGGCGATGGAGTCTCATCTTCGGCGTATGCGTTCGGGTCTTTCATGGCGGCCATTCGCGCGGCAAGCTGTAACATGATGTTGCCTTCTGGCATTTCGAAATTTTCCAGGTCTTGCCGCCGACCTGCCATTGGGTCTTTGCCCTGGATGCTGTCAATGACCCATGCTTTGTCTGTAATCATACGGTCAATGCGGTGTGATTCAAACATACGCTCGACGAATGGAATGTAACGCTCCATGCGCGATTCTTCCAACACGCCAAGTAGAAATGCGTTAGCGGTGCGATCATCGTTGGTTTCTTCTTCTGGTGGAACTGACATAATGAATTGCACAACGCTATCGGCCAGGCGTTCGCGTGTAGTGGGCAACTCTTTGGCAACTCGTTCCAGCACACCTGATGCCGTATTGCGCGTATGAACGTCTTTGGTGCGATCTCGAATTACGGCTAAACATGGCTCAATCGTCACTTCTCCGGCGTGGTGAAGTTTGGAAACAACTTCCTCGGACAATCATTCATCGTCCAAATATCGTTCGATCAGGTCGAACAATGTCGCAACTACCTGGGCAGTGATTGGTAAATCGGCCAGTAACTGCACGCCGTAAACATAGGCGTAATTCCAGGCATTCTCTTCATTATCTGTCGCTTCATCAGGGTCGAAATCCCAATTCGTTTCAACGATGTTGACCATAAATTGCCGGAGTGGTTCGACGGCGGCTGGGCCATGTGCCCGAATTCCATCCAGAATTTCCGGTGCGGGATCGCTATCGTGTGGGCTAACGTCCTGGCAACTTGCCTTAAGTTGTTCAAGTAGCGTTTGCAAATTCTGCAAGTCTTCGGTCATGCTCTCCCATTCCTTCACAGTACAGTTTCTGAATCAAAAAAGGCGGACATACGTCCACCTCTATTTTAAGCAAGAATGGGATAAGCGGAAATCTTTAACCACTCACTGATGCGCGTCCCTGGCGGAAAGCGTTGATATTTTGTGCGATGACCTGTTCGCCCTTGCGCGCGAAAATGGAAGTAATCGCCGCTTCTAAGGTGCTGGCCTCAAGCGGCAAGAAGCGGGATGCTGCGCCTAACAACACCATATTCGAGGATCGTGCCGCGCGCATGTTTTTCGCCAGGCCCGTTGCATCGATCAGATATACATTTGGATACTCTCTAAGTGTGGCGATTATGTCGTCCAATTCGGGGTAATCGGGGATATTGACAAAGGGGGTGCTGTCCGCCACGATCACACCGGCGGGTTGGAGATATGAGACATAGCGGAGCGTTTCCATCGGTTCCATTGACAGGACCATATCGGCGTTGCCTTCCGCGATCAAGTCCGAATAGATGGGTTGATCCGCGATCCGCAGATGGCTTTGTACCGCGCCGCCGCGCTGCGACATGCCGTGGACTTCGGCCTGTTTGAGCCGCATTTTCCCTTTGACGGCGGCCATACCGATGATTGCCGCAATCGAGAGCACGCCTTGCCCACCCACACCGGATAGGATGATGTCGTATTTCATGGCTAGGCTAGCTCCTTTTGTTGGGTTGTGTCCTCGGATTGGGGTGAGTCATTTTGCTTGGCGGTTTTGCGATGCCGCTTGGCGGTTTCAATACATTCGCGCCGCGCAATGATCACTGATACGCCCTCGTAGTTGAGTTCCTCCGTGATGACCTTGACATTATCTGCGTGTTGGCGGGGCAGGGGGGTGATCACGCGCACGTGATCTTCCGGTACGCCTAACCCGATGGCGATGTTTTCCAGATGACCGGTTCCGGCGTGATGCTGCCCGCCGGTCATGGCGGTGGTCTGGTTATCCACAATGAAAATCTTGACTGTTTTGTTTGCGTTGATCACATCAAGCAAGCCGGTCATGCCCGAATGGGCAAAGGTCGAATCCCCGATTACGGCAATGGCGGGGAGCAAACCCGCATCGGCTGCACCTTTCGCCATCGTGATCGAAGCCCCCATATCCACACAGGTGTTGATCGCGTTATAGGGCGGCAGAACACCGAGTGTATAACAGCCAATATCCGAGAAAACGCGCCCTTTAGAATATTGGTCAAGCGCTTCATTCAGCGCAGTGAACGTATCCCCGTGTGGGCAGCCCTGGCACAACTGCGGCGGGCGATTCGCCACAATCGGCGGGACGGTAAAGGTGGGGCTGGTTTCGATGCCTAACGCTTTGGCGACTAATGTCGGATTTAGTTCACCGGCACGCGGCAGCGAGCCATCCAACCGCCCGCGAATTTTGCCCGTATCGAAGGGATAGCCACGCAGTTGTTCTTCAATAAGGGGCATCCCCTCCTCCAGCACGAGGACCGAGGCGCAGCTATCGACCAGCCGCGCGATCAGTTTGGTGGGAAGCGGGTATTGGCCGATCTTTAAAACCGGATACGGGCATCCGTCGGGATAATTTTCCATCAGGTAATTATAGGTGATCCCACTGGCAATGATGCCCAGGCCGTAATCGCTGTGGTCCTCGTAGCGGTTGAAGGGGGATTGCTCCGCTTCCAGGATGAAGTCGGCTTGTTGCTTCAACAGGTCCGCGTATTTTTTGCGCGCGAGGGCGGGCAGCAGCACAAATTGCTGCGCATTGGTGGGCAGCGCAATCTCGTTTTCCGGGATCGGATCGCGGGTAGTGATGTCCGCGCGTGAATGGGAGAGGCGCGTCGTCATGCGTACCAGGACGGGAATAGTGTATTTCTCGGAGAGTTCGAAGGCGTAAAACGGTACATCATACGCTTCTTGCTGGTTGGATGGCTCCAACACCGGGATCATGGCGAATTTGCCGAAGAAGCGCGAATCCTGTTCATTTTGCGAAGAGTGCATCGACGGATCATCGGCGACAACGTAGATGATGCCACCATTGGCTCCGGTCAGCGCAGAATTCATAAACGGGTCCGCCGCGACATTCAGCCCGACATGCTTCATGCAGACCATCGCGCGTTTGCCCACATAGGACATGCCTAACGCGGCTTCCATCGCGGTTTTTTCGTTCGCGGACCAGTCACGGTGAACGCCGCGCGCCTGGGCTTGTTGGGAACGTTGGATGTATTCGGTGATCTCAGTGGAGGGCGTGCCCGGATAGGCATACACCCCGGATAATCCTGCATCCAGCGCGCCCTGGGCAATGGCTTCATTCCCTAAGGGAACAAACATAGGGTTCTTATCCTTCCAATAAGTTAAATATAGTTCTGGTTATTGCGACAAACCTGCATTTATAGTATACGCTTTCTTCATTCTTTGATTCTACCGTCATCTGGCATATTCTGCGCGGGTCAAACGATACTTTCTATCATTTGCGTAATTGCCTAATTCTACTCTGGACTTTGCCTCTCGAAAACGTGTATAATTTGCGAGTTCGAACACTTCAACCGATGGGATGGATGGAACTATCCGGCAAGTTTGCAGCATGTCCCCCCGCCTCAATAACCGTTTTAGCTGTGATAACCTTATACGCGCTTCAGTTCCGCGAAACCTGATCGACGATCAGCCAATCAAGGAGAAGCAACTTTATGAAAATTGTAGTACGGATTCTCCGCTATTTGCGCCCTTACTGGCGTATCGCCGTGTTAGTGTATGCCGGTCTTATTGCGGCGACACTGCTCACCCTCATCACGCCGTCTTTAATCGGGAGTGCGATTGATGCGGCGCTGGGTGCGGAAGGCACAAGCTCAACTATTTTTCCTGCCAATTGGACGAATAAGGAAAAACTGACCGCTACGGCCATCCTCATTATTGTGATCGCGGCGCTGCGCGGTCTGGTCAACTTTGTGCAGCGCTACGGTACGCAGTGGCTTGGTCGCAAAATCGCGTATGACATCCGGCTCGACTTATTTACGCATCTACAACGGCTGCCCTTTTCGTTCTATGACCGGATTCGGATTGGACAGTTGATGAGTCGCGCGGTAGGTGATGTGGATGAAATTCGCTTTTTTGCCGGGATCGTGATCGGTGACATCATCAATCTGATCGTGCTGCTGGTGGGTATCTATGGGATCATGTTCAGCATTAACGCGGAATTAGCCGCCATTTTCCTGATCCCCATTCCCCTCTTGTTTTGGGTGGCGTATGCTTTCGGGTCGCGCATTGAACCCCTGGTCAGCAAGATTCGTGAGGCGCGCGGCGGTATGTACGCGCGGATTCAGGAGAATCTTTCGCAGGTGGTGGTTGTGAAAGCGTTTGCGAATGAAGATTATGCCCGGAACAAATTCGATGAAGATAATAGTGAAGTGCTGCGGCGCTGGCTCAAATTGGCGTTTTTGTTCACGCTGGCGCTGCCGACGGTCTGGTTTATCGTCGGCTTTTTGTCGTTCCTGCTGCTGATCTATGGCGGAAATCAGGTATTGGATGATGAGATTTCGCTGGGGACGTTGGTGGAATTCAACGCTTACGTGGGTTTGTTGGCATTACCGGCGCACCGCCTCGCGTTCATGATTGATGTGACCGCGCGCGCTATTGCCAACGGCAAGCGGATTTTCAGCATCATGGATACGACGCCGGAGATCAAGACGCGCATCGGTGCGCAGAATCCCGGTGAGATTACGGGCTGCATCGTGTTTGATGATGTATCGTTTGTGTATGGTGCGCGCGAAGATGAGCCGGAAGTCGAAGTCCTCTATAATGTGTCATTCAAGGCGCAACCGGACACCGTTACCGCGATTGTGGGCACAACCGGGAGCGGTAAAACCACGCTGATCGATCTGGTTCCCCGTTTTTATGATGTCTCAGGCGGTAGTATCACGATTGATGGCATGGATGTGCGTGATATGTCGCTTAAGCTGCTGCGCGCGCAGGTCGGCTACGTGATGCAGAACACGTTTTTGTTCAATGCGACGATTGAAGAAAATGTCGCGTTTGGGCGACCCAATGCGACCCGCGAAGAAGTGGTTGAAGCGGCTAAAGCGGCTCGCGCGCACGATTTCATCATGGAGTTTCCTGAACAATACGAGACGTTAGTTGGGGAACGCGGTGTTACGTTGTCGGGTGGACAGCGCCAACGGATTGCCATTGCGCGCGCGCTGTTGGTCGATCCGCGCATCTTGATTCTGGATGATGCAACGGCCAGCGTGGACAGCCGCACGGAATATCAAATTCGGGCTGCGCTCGAACACCTGATGCAAGGGCGCACGACATTGATCGTGGCGCAGCGCCTCAGTACGGTGATGCACGCGGATCAAATTATCATGCTGGAAAATGGGCGCATTGTGGAACAGGGCACACATACCGAGATGGTCAAACTTGGCGGACGCTACGCGAATTTGTGGCGGTTGCAAACCGATCAGGAAATGCCGGAAGAAGATATACGCGGGATTGGGCGTTCGGATGACAATATCAAGCCGCGCGCACCGCGCCCGCCCGAAATGGAAGATCGCACACCGGAAAAACGGGCGACGGCTGAATTTAGTTCGATTACCAAGCACCGACGCGAGGAGGGGAAATGAGCGAGGCGCAAGATTACCAACGGACACGCCCGATCAGCGAAATTCTGATGCGATTGCTCAGTTTTGTGCGCCCCCACCGGCGGCGGATGGGTGGGGTTGTGATTTTGATGTTTATCACGTCTATCGCCAGTTTGATCGCGCCGACCCTGGTGCGGCAGGCCATTGATCGCGGGTTGGAACAACGTGACCAGGATGCCTTGATGATGTTCGCCTTCGCTTTTTTGGCAGTGAAAATCATCGAAGTGGTCGGGCTGCGTTTCCAGATGTTTAACATGATCTGGATCGGCCAACACGCGATTATGAAGGTGCGCGAAAATCTGTTTTTCAAATATCTTGATTTGCACATGGGCTACTATGATCATAACCGGGTGGGCGATATGATGGCGCGCATCACGGAGGATAGTAACTCGCTGCAAAATTTCATCACCTGGGGCGTGATCAATACCATCAGCAATACGTTTACGCTGATCGGGATTGTGGGGCTGATGTTGTTCTATAACTGGTCGTTGGCGCTGCTGACCTTTACGATTCTGCCGGCCATGATCGGTCTGACGCTTTGGTGGCGCAAACGCTCCGAAGTCCGTTACCGGGCCGTGCGCGAGGCGGTGGGGCAGGTATCGGCCACATTGCAAGAGAGCCTGACCGGGATGCGCATTGTGCAAGCGTTTGTGCGCGAATACCGCGAACGGGAGCGGTTTTCCGGGGTGGCAACGACTGAACTCACCGCGAGTTTGCGTTCCGATCAACTCGCCTCGATTTACATGCCGGGGATCGACATCATCTCGCAGGTCGGGGTGGCGATTGTGTTGGGGGTGGGGGGCTTCCGGGTGATCAACGGCGATATGTCCGCCGGGACGTTGGTCGCGTTTTTGCTATACCTGGAGATGTTCTTCAACCCGATCCGCGATCTGGCGATGCGGCTGGATCAGTTTCAGGAAGCCAGCGCCGCCGGGGACCGGATTCTAAACGTGTTGGATACCGAGTCGGATATTCAAGATGTACCGGATGCGCGCGATCTGCCGGTGTTGACGGGTACGGTTGAGATGCGCGACGTGAGTTTTAAATACATTATCCCCGAAAATGAGGCGAAGACCGGGAAAGATGACGCGCATGTTTTGCATGAGATCAACCTGAAGGTCGAACCGGGGCAAATGGTTGCGTTGGTGGGGCATACGGGTGCGGGCAAAAGTACGCTGGTGCGTTTGCTGGGGCGTTTTTACGAGCCACAGGCCGGTACTATTCTGTTCGACGGGCACGATATTTGCCGCGCAACCCTGAAATCGCTGCGCGAACAAATGGCGTGGGTCCCGCAGGACACGGGGCTTTTTGCGACGACGGTCAAGGAAAATTTGCAATATGGGCGGCCTGACGCCACCGACGCACAGATCGAAGCGGCGGCGCGTGAAACCGGCGCGCATGAATTTATCGCCGCGCTGCCAAAGGGATATGAGACTGATGTGGAAGAAGGCGGATCGCGGTTGAGTGCCGGGCAGCGCCAACTGATCTCATTTACGCGCGCGCTGCTGGCCGATCCTGCGATCATTGTGTTGGATGAGGCGACAAGCAGTGTCGATACTGTGACCGAACTCCAGATGCAAGCCGCGCTTGGCAAACTGTTGGAGGGGCGCACATCCTTTGTGATCGCGCACCGTTTGAGTACGATTACGCGCGCGGATCAGGTGGTGGTGATGGATCACGGGCGGATCATCGAACATGGCACGCACGAGGAACTGATCGCGCAGGGTGGTCATTACTACGATCTGTACACGACGCAGTTGCAGGGCGGCGAGTGAACGGCGTCAGGCAGGCGTAGGGGAATGATGGTAGACAAATGGCGCGTTTTCCTGCACAATAGCGCGTTGATACTCAGGGATTGCGTCTTGCTAAAGTTTCCGTTATTATCCGCCCCGGTATCAATAAAAAAGATGGGAAAGGACACGTTCCGTGAAAAAACGTATAAGTGTAATGGCGCTCTTGATCGTGCTGGTGATGACTCCGTTGGTTGCCAGTGCCGGCCCGCTCCAACAAGACCCAACGGCAACACCTACTGATCCTGGTTGGGTGGCATTTGCTACCGCGCGGGCGGCGATTGAAGAAGAACATAATGAAGACCTGACCTGGGTCAAAACATGGACCTATGAAGAGGCTGAATGGGAAGATGGTATTGATGGCTGCCGCACATTGGACGCTGAAGCTGGCGAAACGGCCCGTCAGGTGTTCTTTGGTTGGACCGTGACCATCACATCGTTGTATGGCAGCCAATATCAGGCGCGCGTGAGCTTTAACTACAAGCTGGTTTCGGTGTGTGATGAAGTTGTGCAAACGACAACTGCCGCCGTTGAAGCGGATCCCGATTCGAATCTCCCCGCGCCGGTAACGGGTTCGGCTAATACCGGGACATTCGCATTGGGTGGTCAGGTGACGGGGATGTATCCGAATGCGCTGTCGGTTGCTAAATCGGCGGGCATGACCTGGCTCAAGATGCAGTTGCAGATGGGCATGGATGGTTCCGGTTTTGTTTCTGAAGCGCACGCGAATGGGTTCAAGATTCTGTTCTCGGTGGTTGGCGATCATGCACAGGTGATGAGCGAAAGCTACCAGAATTCGTTTGCTGCGTATCTCGGTACGCTGGCCTCTGCCGGTGCAGATGCAATCGAGGTTTGGAACGAACCGAACATTGATCGTGAATGGCCGGCTGGACAAATTAGCGGTGCGAACTATGTGGCATTGCTGGCGAAAGCCTATAATGCGATTAAGACCGCCAATGCTAATACGCTGGTGATTGCGGCGGCTCCGTCGCCAACGGGCTACTTCGGCACGGCGGGCTGTACATCACAGGGCTGCAATGACGATGTTTTCTACCAGCAAATGGCGGCTGCCGGTGCTGGTAATTATGCGGATTGCATTGGTGTGCATTACAACGAAGGGACGACCAGCCCGAAAGTCAGCACGGGAGCAGCGCAGGGTGATAATTACCCGACCCGTTATTTCGGTACGATGCTCAATCGCGCGTTGGCCCCATTTGGCGGCAAACAGGCGTGTTTCACTGAGCTGGGGTATCTATCCGGCGAAGGCTACCCGGCGATTCCGAGTGGATTTGCCTGGGGGAGCGGCACGTCAATTGCGGAACAGGCGACCTGGTTGGCCGAAGCTGCGGTGCTGTCGGCGAGTGGTGGCCGGGTCCGGTTGATGATTATCTTTAATGTGAACTTCCACACTGTACCCTGGACCTCCGACCCGATGGCGGGTTACGCGATTATCCGCGCGGATGGTTCGTGCCCGGCGTGCAGTACACTGGCGGGTGTGATGAAGTAAATTTGCTGGTCTATCGCTGGTAGACTTTCAGTATGGATTGTAATGGTAGGGCGTTCCGACTGACTCGGAGCGCCTTACTTTGTGTTTTGTAAATTTTACATTCCGAAAAATAGATGAAAAATAAACAGTTCGTTTGAAAACTAGTGTACACTGGTTAAAATCCGGTAATGGCTTAAAATTAAGAGTAGGCCGTTGGGCTTATCATGTTTCGATCAACAACCACCCATGTAGCCAGTCGTGCAAAGGCAAAGCAGATGCCATCTCATGACCTGCAACTCGAACCCGGCGAGTTTATCGATGAATACGAAATCGTTGAGATCATTGGCAACGGCGGTTTCAGCGTGGTGTATAAGGCTGAGGATACGGTATTGCTGCGCCCGGTTGCGATCAAGCAACTGCTGCCGGATGCATTCTCAGTGGAAGGATCGCGCGAGTGGTTTGTGCGAGAGGCGCGGCTTACCGCGAGTTTGAGTCATCCGAATATTGTGCAGATTTTCAATTTGCGCGAACAGGATGAATCGTTGTTCCTGATTATGGAATTTTTGCCGGGGGGCGATCTGCTGCAACTGGTCGAGCAGGATGGTCCCCTGAATCGCAGCGCCTTTTTGAAGGTGGCTTCTGATGTGTGCGGCGCGCTCGAAACGCTGCACGCGCGGAATATCATTCACCGTGACATCAAACCCGAAAATATCCTGATCGCGCAGCCGGGGCATTTCAAGCTGGCTGATTTTGGTCTGGCCCATGCCAGCCAGTTGAAT
This sequence comes from Anaerolineae bacterium, assembly GCA_016929355.1. GTDB lineage: Bacteria > Chloroflexota > Anaerolineae > Aggregatilineales > Aggregatilineaceae > JAFGJA01. The sequence goes on from JAFGJA010000150.1 coordinate 19,336, forward strand.
TTGCCGGATAACGATTTTGACGATGCGACCACCGGACCGCAGCCCGGCACTTTATTATATATGTCACCGGAGCAGGCGTTTGGTGATGAAATCTCGGTGCGGTCTGATATTTATTCGCTGGCGGCGGTGCTGTATGAAGCTGTCACGGGGCATTATTACCTGGATATACAGGGGGTTGATCAGCATGACGACGATGAACTCATGGATCGGATTGCGAATGCTACGCCGCGCGCGCTCACACCGCGTCACGCGACGATTCCCTCTGAACTCAGCCAACCGTTGCTGCGGGCATTGAGCAAAGACCCCGGTGATCGGCCCTCCTCAGCGCGGGCGTTCCTCAGCGAGATTCGCAATGCCATTTCGCGCAGTAAACACGCCACGCTATCACAAAAACACCGGACATTAAAACTCAAGCAGAATGATTTCCCGCCGGGCCTAATCGAAGAATTGTATAGTATCCGTACTATCCGTGATGCGAACAACCAACCGTTGGTGGCGCTTGAACGGATGCGGATGATCTGGGAGACGTTTCCCGGCATCCCCGAAGTGGCGGCGGAGTGGGGCGAAACGCTGGTTGCACTGGATCGCACCGATGAAGGGCGTCCCTGGCTGGAAAGTGCGGTGCGGATGAAGCCGAATCTGCCGTTTGCGCAGTTGGCGTTAGCTGACATCTACCGCGATGTGGATGACAACGAAGAGGCTGCCGCCGATACATTGGTTGAGGCCATTCAGGTCGATCCTGATTTGGTTTATGCGGTTCTGTACGAAGACATTGTTGCATCCCTGACGGATGTCGAAAAATATGAAGAATACGCCGATCTGTTCCGGCGTGCGACGGTTGGGACGGATGTCACCGCCGCGATTTTGCATAACTATGGACAGGTACTCGCGCTGAATAAAACGCGGGAAACGGCGAGTATAGCTACCTTTGAAAGCGCGATTGCCCGCGAGCCGGAATATGCGCCGCCGTATGTGGCTTTGGGGAGTTTGTTGGCGGAACAGGGCGATTTTCAGCGCGCGCTGAGTTTGCTTGAACAGGCGACTTATGGCTATTACCCGGTGTTGATGGCGAATGATTGGCATAAAAGCAATACGATCTATCAGCGTCCCCATGCGTTTCTGGCGCTGGCGATCACTTATGTGAAGACCCAGCAATTTGAAAACAGCGCGATTGCGGCGCGATCTGTGCTGGACATTGCGCAGAGTGAACTGGAAGATGATGCGCCCGCGCTGATGGATGCGTATGTCCAGGCGGCGAAACACTGGATCAAAAACGGTGAGAATTTGCGCGCATATAAATTCCTGAACCAGTTGATTCCGATGGCATCGACCTGGGGGAATGTGCAAATTTTTACCTTGCTGGAAGTGACCTCCAAGCAGATCGATCCCAGCCAGCGCCGTGCGCAGCAATGGGACGAGGCGTTGGATTGGTTGACCGGCAGCATTACGAACCGCCGGTCATCGTCAAATGGGCACGCGGGTTGATGAAGCGGGATTAGTATTCGGTGCGATAGGTGTATGAAATTGTCAGGGATTCGCCCGCCGCGATAGACACTTCCCAACGCTGCAAATTATCCTGTTGGCGCTCTGGCGTCAGCGAGTATTCAAACTGCCACGCTTTTTCCTGCCATTGATCCAACACAATCAGATCGAGATCGTTGTCGCTGAAATTATCGATCACCAATTCCACCGAATGGATGTAGTAATCATCGCTTGAACCGTGATATTCGCTGCTCTCAGTGCGGAAAACGCGCACATCCGGCAAGCTGCCGACGGTGACGCTGCCTTCGCTGCCGGGCGGGGTTGTTTCGATAAAGTCGCTGCCCATGAACAGTTTATCCTGGTAGTTGCGCACGATGCCTTCGGCGAACGGTATTTCGGAGTCGTTTTTCACCTTATAGATCACATTTACGGACTGTTCCGAGGTCGCGTTCCAGACTAATACCCGGCGTGCGCTGAGTTCCTCTGCAACGAGATTCACGTACACGTAATCGCCCGGTTCCGCCGAAATCGGGCCTAACCCGTAGATGTGCTGCAAATCCACTGCACCGACACCCAAGTCGGGGAGATCGACGGTTCCAGTATCCGCGTAACCGACAGCCATCTGGTTAAATGTTACCTGTGATACCTGATCCATCTGGCGGCTGAGATCGACGCGCCCGGCGACAAGGTAAAGGGTGGTTTCATCGAGTACCAGCGACGTGTTGTGAATCTCGGCAAAGAAGGCCAAATCCACTGCTGAGTCGTTCACAATTTGCATATCGTAGCTGGGAGTCCAGCTTGCACCGGACATGAGGTATTCAAGTTTGATCTCGCGGGTGGCGGTGTCTGCATTGGCTTGATCGGGGGCATCCCAAATTACGCTGTACGAGGCGCTGCCGCTATAGGATGAACTGGTGTTGCCGTAGCGGAAATTAGCCTGGCTGTAATATACGTCTGCGCCTTGCTGCGCAACGCGGTAGTTACGCACGCGCGCGCCATTTTCGGTCAGGATGAGCGTATCAGGAAATGTGCCCGGTGGCAGCAGCACGCGCACAGTTTCATTAGGCAGCACGACAGTATCACGCGCGAAGACCATATCGTTGAGATAGAGCGCGGCTTCATCGGGGAGGCTGGCGTAGGAAATGCCGCCCATATTTTGTGTGAGGCCAGCGCTTGCGGCGCGGTTGTCTACGCCGATCACTGCGGCTGTTATGGCAATGATGAGGATCAGGGGCAGGACAAATACCAGTTTCTTGATCATGATCAGTTCCTTTGCAGAAAAATAAGACTAAAACGGGACTAATATGATCTAGACGTTGGTTAGCGCGATTTGGTTCCGTGCAAAGTTTACCTCACCCCCCAGTTCCCTCTTCAAACTTGGAGAGGGGGAGTCAGGTTGAGCGATAAATCCCCGGCTCCAGGGAGGTATTACCAGATTTAAGATAAACGCGCGGGGTGAATGCGGTGCGGATCAGGTAGTTTTCCGCGCAGCATCGCGTAACATCGGTTTGGCCCCCAGCCATTCGTCATTATCGGCCATCAGATGATGGACCATGCCATGCGCGTGCAGCCGCCAGGGTTCGCGGTTGGGTCTGGGCTTATATTCCCAATGCACAATCCCGGTATTATGTATCCAGATTTCGACCCGGCGATGCGGGCCAACGTTAAAGAGGTTGTCAAATACGGCCTCGATCACGCCGCCATGACAGACGACAACGACTGTCTGATCGGTTTGTTCAGGGTCATTACTATTTGTGCTGTCACCGTATTTGACGATCAGATCATCCAAAAATTGCCCGACACGCACGCGGAACAACAACCAGCTTTCGCCGCCTTTATCGTCAATAGGCGTAAAAGGGCGCTCAGTTCCCCAAAAATGGGCATACTGAATCGGCATGGTTTCCGCCGGGACGGGCGAAGCATCAGCATAACAATTACCAAATTCACGCAGCCGGTCATCCTGGATCGCGGTGAGGCCAGTCGCCTGCGTCAGATAGGCGGTGGTTTCGAGCGTGCGCGCCATTGTGCTGGTATACAGCGCAGCGATTTGCACACGCTGCGCCAGCCAGTTGGCGACCTGTTCCGCCTGTTTTTTGCCGAGCTTGGTTAGCCCGGCGTCGATGTACCCCTTGTCCCAACCGTCGAGATTCACGTAACTTTCGCCGTGCCGGACCAACAATACATGCACTGTGTTAGGCCCCCTTCAGGAATTTTAGCCAGATATGCCGCCGCCGGGGACCATCGAATTCGGCAAAATAGATGCCCTGCCAGCGCCCCAGCAGAACTTTACCGCCTTCGACAAGCAGAGGTAAACTTGATCCGATCAGCGAGGCTTTTATATGCGCGGGCGAATTGCCTTCGGCGTGCCGGTGGCGTTTGTCCGGTGGGACAATATCGCCGTCAATAGTCAGGAGCATATCGTGCCTGACATCCGGGTCCCAGTTTTCGTTGACGGTTAACCCGGCGGTGGTATGCGGGCAGAAGATATACAATACGCCATCCACCAGATTGTTATTCGTCACAAAGGATTGAATGGTCGCGGTAATGTCGATCAATTCAGTAGTCTGGCTGGTTGAGACTGTGAGTTGTTCCATAACAAACCTCTCAAATTTGCGGGTAAGTGGCTGATTCAATTGTCGCAATGTTCAGGCATATTGAACAATCACCAGGTACAATACGCTGATTAACATGCGTAGGAGATGGCATTTATATGACTGCTGGAAACATTGCTGATAACCCTATTGTGCCCATTTTGCAAGCATTTGTCCAACCCTGGCACGATGCGCTGGCCGATCCTCCGGCGGCGCAAGCGCGTATCTTGGCGGATTTGCTGAAAATCTATGCAAAGACGGAATACGGCCAGCAGCATCACGCGGAAACTATCGGCTCAGTGACCGACTATCGCGCGGCGTTTCCGGTCATGACGTATGCCGACTATCTCCCGCTTTTGGAGCGCATCATGGGGGGCGATACACACGCTTTGATCGAGGCGAAACCGCTTGGCTGGGCGATGACGCGAGGCACAACCGGACAGAGTAAAATTGTGCCGATGACGCCCCGCGATCTGGATCAGCGTCATAATGCCGCCCGTGCCGTGATTCAGTATGTGCTGCATAGTAAAAATTACGAGATTTTGTTAGGCGCGAATCTGAACCTCAGTTTTCCGAGCATCGTGGGGCGCAAAACGGTTAATGGCAATACTATCGAATATGGCTATGCAACGGGGATTTATGTCAAGCACGTCGCGGCGCGCACGCCCATTCGCACGATTCCCTCGATGCAGCAGATCGATAATCTGGGCGGGGATACGGGTAAAGAGGCGTGGGATGCACGTTTCGAATTGGCCTATGACACGGCCAAAGACGAAAACATGACCATTCTTGGCGGCGCGGCGCAGGTGGCGCTGAAGTTTGCGAAATGGCTGCGCAAAACACACGGCGTTTATCCGAAAGATGTGTGGAATTTTGGCGTGTTGTCGCTGGGCAGCGCGCCGGAAATTAACGCCACGCTGCGCCCTAAACTGCTCGGTTATTATGGGCAAAATACCGGAATAGTGGAGATTTACGGCGCAACCGAGGGGATGTTTGGGCAGCAGATGGATGACCGGCGGCGGTGGGTCCCTAATTATGATCTCTATTTCTTCGAGGTCGAAACGAAAAATGGGATCAAGATGCTGCACGAAATGCGACCCGGCGAAACCGGCAGCCTGATCGTGAGTACGCCCGTCTTGCCACGTTACAAAATTCTGGACCTGGTGCGCGCGTTCGAGCCGCCTTATTTTTTGTGTATCGGGCGGGATCGCGCCTGGACGCGGGGGGTGTACTGGTTACGGCGTATGATGCAGTTTGATTTTTGGGGAGGCTGATGCATTAAGCTACTGTCGGCGTAACATTTGCCAGAGTGAGGTGACGTTTTCATCGGTTTGATCTTTTTGGATTGCGTAGATGGTGATTGCTTCCAGATGGTACATCACACCCGCGCAGGCGGTCAGATAACCCAACACCGGATAGAAACGATTCAGCAGCATGGTGAGCATCAGCAGTATAATCAGGGCGGCGGTTAGTTTCCCACTATAAAGATGAATGGCGGCGAAGGTGTGCAAATAATGGTACGCTGTGAGATACATCAGTGTGACGGTGATCGTTGGGATGATGAACAGGTGCGGATACGCTGAAAAAACGTCAGTGAATTCATCCCAGACCAGCCAGACAAAGATTACGATGCTCGGCAGCCAGATCGCCAGATCGATCACGGTGTCCAAACGCCGTCCCAGGTCTGATTCGATCTGCAAGCGCCGCGCTACAAGACCATCCACTGCATCCAGAAATGCCTGGATAGCGAATAACCCTACAAATGCCACCGGTTGTTGTAGAATGCCAGCGAGGAAAAGCAACGGCAGGAAACCCAGCCGGGAGATCGTAATAAGATTGGCGATCTGTTGGCGTTGGAAAATGCTGGACACCCTATGTATCTCCCGTGCGGATCTGCTCAAACAAGCGCTTCAACCCCGGATACGGCGCAAGCGGAATCAACTCGAACGTGATCAAGCCCGCTTGAACTAATGGCATTTCGTCCAGGGCGGCGCGGGCAGTGTCCACGTCCGCACATTCGAGGATCAACACCGCTTCGGCGCGATCCTGCCGGAAATAAATTTCACGGATTAGATTGGCTTGCATCAATTCGTAGACTTTCGCGGCTTCGGCTTTGAGGTGGGGTTCGAAGTCTGCGCCCGTTACATCGGGAGTTTCATGTTCTAGAGCAATGATTTTCAAGGTTGTTTGCCCGTATGATTTGGGGGCGACTTGGCTAAGTCGCCCCTCCAAAAGATCAAGTTCTTCCTGACTCGCATGTGGACAAGGGCAGGGGCGTGAGATTTTTAATATTGCACATGCACGGGCGTGCCAATGGGAGCCCAGTTATAAACCCACTGCGCATCCGGCGTATACATATTGACGCAGCCATGACTCATCGGCGTACCGAAATTACTGTGCCAGTAAGTGCCATGCAGTGAATAGCCCTTGTAGAAATACAGGATATACGGAACGCCTGGTAGATAATAACCAGGGCCGGACATGGTTTGTGACTCGTA
>JAFGJA010000151.1 GCA_016929355.1 Anaerolineae bacterium
CGGCGCAGCGCACAGCGCCTCATGCCCGGTGTCTGTGCGTCATCATTTCACCGAACCGGTCGGCATGGCGCTCGGCATGATGGTCTGGCCGTATAATAAAATGGCGCTGCCCAATACCCCTGACGTGCCCTTCTGGGATCAGGCCCGCCAGTTTCAGCACGCTTTCAAGCGGCAAATTTCGCCCCTCAAGTTTCTGTTACCGCTAGCCATTGGACACCGCCTCGCCAGCAGTTACCCGCTTGAGCGCATGGTCGCCGCGTTCGATATGGAAACCGAAGCGAGCGAGCACAGCGTTTCGATCACCAATCTGGGGCGCTTGGCGCTGAACGAAACCTACGGAGCGCTGCGATTAGTCCGCTTCTACGGCCCCCTTTTGGATGCCAACGCGCGCGAAGTGGTGCTGGGCGTAGCAACCACCAATGGCACACTCACCTGCGCCATGACCTTTCGGGAACCAATCCTGCCACTCGCCACTGCCGAAAAAATCCGCGCCGCCGCCCTGGACCAGATCACTGCGGCAGTATGAATAAGGACAACCTCATGACTCAACCGATCGCGCCGCTTGACGGTCCCCCGCGTGAACGCTTCGGCCCGTATATCGTGCAGGAGAAGATCGGCGCAGGCGGCATGGCAACCGTCTACCGCGCGCTGCACGTCAACGGGCAAAATCCGATAGCGCTGAAAGTGCTGGCGATTCACCTCGCCGGGCATGAGGACGTGCGCCGCCGCTTCGAACGCGAAGCCCGCACCCTGATCCAGTTCGATCACCCGCACATCCTGCCCGTCTTCGATTTCGGCGAGGAACAGGGCACGCCGTATATCGTGCTGAAACTGTTAAGCGGGCGCTCCCTGGATGACCTGCTGGCCCATGCGCCGCTCCCCTTCCACCAGATCGCGCGCCTGACGCGCCAGATCGCCAGCGCACTCGATTACGCGCACGCACGCGGCATTGTCCACCGGGACATCAAACCCGCGAATATTTTGCTGGATGATCAGAATAATCCCTATCTGGCGGATTTTGGCGTTGCGTATTTGACCGAATCCGATCCCGGCGCGCGGCTGACCCAGGCGGGATCGTTCGTGGGAACGGTGGCCTATGCCTCGCCGGAACAATGCCGCAACGAACCGCTCAACCGGCCCAGTGATGTGTACTCGCTGGCCGTTGCCGTTTTCCAGATGGCAACCGGGCAGTTGCCCTTCGCGGGGCCGAGTTCGCTGGCGATCATGAAGCAGCACATGCACGATCCGCCGCCGAATCCCATCGCGCTTAACCCGGACCTGCCCATCGCGTTATATCATGTGCTGGTCAAAGCGCTGCATAAACTGCCGGAGAATCGTTTCCCGTCCGCGATGAAATTCAGCGAAGCGGTTGATGCCGCGTTCGGCCTGCACATCATCCCGGCGGCGAATGATACCGGCGCGGACAGCGATGCCTGGTTGCATGGCGATCTCACGCCCGTATCGCCGGATAACGATCCGGTGATCCACCACACGCCCGATCACTACGATGAACTGGCGCAATCATCCCCTATCATGCCTGCTTTCGAGGTGAAACACACTTATACGGACTATGCCGATCAGGACGATCCGTTCACCATGAGCGGAGTCGAAGATGTGGCGGCGGGCTTCGCCAACGCGGACTTTGATGATCCGTTCGCGGCTGATATAAGCGACGATTTCGCAGATTTCGCGGGTACACCATTTGAAAATACTGATGAGGATCAATACCCCTCCGTTGCCAGTGTCTTGGCTGCCGCCGCGAAAACCGTACATAGTCAGCATCAACACGCACCGCCACAACCGCCCACCATCCGCCCGATTGCCCCGCAGCCGCAGCCCGCGCCAGATGATCCCCGCCCGATTCCCACGCGATCCGCTAGCGGTCACGCCCTGGCCTATACCATCATCGTGATCGCGCTGGTGATCATCGTCGGCGGCGGCCTGATCGCGCTGCGTGAACTGAGCGATTCCACAGACCAGATCGCGCTGGATGCAACGAACACGAATCCCGCGTTTGGCATCACATTTGACTATCCCGCCGGATGGACCATTCGTGAAGGCGACACCGCGCTCCTCTCAACCGACCCCACCGGCACGATCTACCTGTCCGATCACCCGATCCTGCCCGGCGCAAACTACGGCGCAGCCACGCTCACGCTCGCCATCCAGCGCATCGATCCGGCGGACATTTACGAGATTCCCAGCACTTGCACCTTTCAAATCGTGATCGGGCCGAGCGGCACGTTTACCTGCATGGCGGCGCAAGGCTATCTCACGCCAACGTTTAGCGCGTTTCATTCACCCTACAGCACCGGCGGCGTGATCTTGCCCGGCACATTGCCCCCGACTCGCGCCTCATTCCCCATGATCTTGCTGCCCGTGCCGAATGAACCCACCTGGATTGCGATTATGATTGTGCATTGGGTGGAATTCGCAGATGCGCGGGAAATGTTAGATCGGGTGGCGCGTTCCATCCATGCAGCGCGGGAATAAACTTGGCACGATGCGGCGGGGGCGTTAGACTTAGCGGTAGAATTAGCCCTTACCACACCGGAAATTAAACCGCATGGCAATCAAAATTTTTAAGCTCACGTTGGGCCTGCTGCAAACGAACTGTTTCATTTTGGGCGATACGGAAACAAACGATGCAGTGGTCATCGATCCCAGTGATCGCGCCGAGTTAATCCACCAGACCGCCACCGATGAAGGGTGGACCATCCGTGAAATTCTGGCGACCCATTGCCATTTCGATCACATCCTGGCTAGCGCCGATCTCAAAACCCTGACCGGCGCACCGTTCCGCATCCACCGCCGCGACCTGCACCAACTGCGCGTTATGCCCGCCCGCGTGCGCGATTGGATGCAGATCGAAGTGCCGCCCGCCGCCGAACCGGATGCTTATGTCGATGAAGGGGATACGCTTACGGTGGGCGGAATCACGCTGGACGTGCTGTTCACGCCCGGTCACG
>JAFGJA010000152.1 GCA_016929355.1 Anaerolineae bacterium
GCGCTTCAGTGCTAGATTTGCTGGATATGCTCAACGCTCAGGGCGTTATGCCGGTGGTGCTGGCTGGACCTGATCTCACCTGGGTTCCCGAACGCCCGAATCTGATTCGTGATCTGGACAATGGGCCGTTTCATTTTGGGCAGCGTTTAGCCGGACTCATCGAAGGTTATAAACTTTCGCCCGTGATGTATTTCGGCGCAGGCAGCACGCCCCTGCTCAATCAAGACATGATGGGGTTGATGCATGGGATGCTCTACCAATCGGAGTATGTATCGGGCGGGCGGATTCCAACGCATATCGCCCTGACCAACAATCTGCATTCAAGTGATTGGCTTGGGATTTCGCACACCACCGACGCTCTCCCAATCATCCGCGATGCGGCGCGCGATAACAGTCTGGCGTGGATGTTGCAGGAAAATTGGGAATTTGATGTGCGCGTATTGGCGGGGGTACGTCCGGCATCCAGCATGGACCTTGACACCCCCAGCGATTTAGCCATTGTGCGCCAACATCCCCTTTGCCCGCCGCATTTGCTAGAGGTTATCACCGATCCGGTGCTGGATCGCGTGCCGATGGAACCTATCATCGCGGAAATTGCGCGCGATGGCAGCCGGTTAGCGTTGATAGGCCGGGTCTCGCCATTGGCATGGCAGGCGATCAGCAAAGCCACCCAATGCTGGATTCGAGCCTTTTCCGAGGAGCGCGGTATGGTTGCCAGTGAGCGATTAGCGCGTGGTGAAGTCAAGTCCCTGCTGCTGACGCTCTATAACGCGCTGGGGCCGGATGGATTTTTCGCAGTGTTGGCGGAAACGTCGGATGTCGCGCTTATCGATTCGCGTGTGCTGATGGCCGCCGCCGGACAGTCGCCCTCGGATGCAGATCGTTTCGCCTCTGATTTGTTTTTGCTCGATGAGATTGAAAATGAATGGCTGCGTGAATTTACGGCTGCTGCCGCCCGCGCATCAATTCCGGTACTGTTAGGTGGACATGGCGTGGTAGCAGGGGGCTTATATGCGCTGGCTGACATTATCACTGAGCGGCGCAAGCGTGGAACCGCTTAATTCCCGCAACTGATCGCTGACCGGATGCCCCGCGCCTCCGCGCGATAGCGCGGTACGCATTCGCGCGCGAATGCGTAGACAATCGCAGATTGTCAGGCGCGGGGCGTGCTCGTTACTCATCAGCGCGATACAACCGCCGCAAATGAACGTATTTTTGCATTTCGTACCACGCCATCAACCCACTGAGTCGCAGCCCATGCAGCCCGTCACGGTAGCCTTTGAGCGTGATATATCGCCAGATGAAATGACGCACCGGCTGCGTGATAAACTTGTGCGGTTTTGGCTGGATGCCCTGTTCCTTGAGAATGTGCGCGTCATACCGCACATAGCGGTTTTGCTTTTCGACAAACTGCGCGAAACTTGTGTAATTGTAATGGATCAACGGTTCGGTCAGATACCCCGGCTCGCCTTCAACAACGACCAGTTCATGTACTTTCCGCTCTGGATCGTAATGCGCCTTGCCGCGCCGGAGCAGTCGCATCTGGTAATCGGGATACCACCCGGTAAACCGCGTCAATTTGCCAAAGATGTAGTTGTGTCGCGGAATCCAATATCCGTTATGATCCGCTTGCGCGATAACGGCGCGGATTTCGTCTGCTTGCGCCGCGCTTGATCGTTCGTCTGCGTCAACGAACAAAATCCAATCTGCCTCAACCACATCCAGCGCATCGTTGCGCTGTTGAGCAAAATTCTGAAAGGTGTATTCAATCAGTTCAACATCTGCCGTTCGTGCGAATTCAACCGTGCGATCCGTGCAGCGCGAATCAACAATCACAACCACCCGATCCGTCCAATCCACACTGGCAATACAATCGCGGATATGGTGCTCTTCGTTATAGGCTAGAATGACAGCCGCCAATTCAACCATACATGCCTCGCAATGTGAAAATTACAATTTTTGTACCGTTCGATAAGCGGCGATCAATGCATCGCGTTCTTCGCTAGAGAGTTCGTCCGCTTCAAACGCCCGCTGCGCCAGCCTGATCTGGCGATGCATCCCCAGGCGAACGATGCGCCGCGCCAGCCATAATTTAAGCGGCGAATAATGCGTCTTGAATAACAACATCCGGCTTTGCCACAAATTGATCACGCTCTGCGGGCGGATTTGCCCGGTACTTTGTCCAGCGAGATGTGTCACCCGCGCCTGCGGAATCGTGTAAATCTCCCAACCTGCCGCCCGAATCCGCATACTCCAATCGATTTCCTCGCAGTACATAAAATACCGTTCGTCAAACATGCCCGTTTGCTGGATCACCTCGCACCGGAGCATCATCGTCGCGCCCAACGTATGATCCACCGGAAAAGGATCGCCCTGCGCAAACGCACGACGTGGATAGCGCCCATTAAGCGCGCTCTCGTAGAAGCGGCCCGGCGTGGGCAGCAGGTCGATGATCAATTGGCTGATGCCAGGAAACCGAAAAGCGCCATGCTGGAATGAACCATCACCATAGGCTAATTGCGCCCCAACAACGCCCGCCCGTGGCAAACTGAACAAGCCATCATACAGCACGCGGGTCGCGCCCGGTTGGGTGAGGGTATCCGAATTGAGCAGATACACCGCTTTGGGTAGGGGGGGCTGGCTATCCGTTTCGCCAAAACCCATCAGCCGCAGGGCGTGATTATTCCCTCCCGCAAAGCCCAGATTATCCGCGCTGATCACCAGTTTGACGCGGGGGAATTGCGCGCGGATTGCGTCGGCGGAGCCATCGCTGGACGCATTATCCACCACCCACGCCTCGGTATCGGCGGGACCATGCATATCCAGATCGGCATACAACGTGCGCAGCGCATCCAGCGTGAGATCGCGCGTATTCCACGACACAATGATTACAGCCAGATCAACAGCCATACAGAGTTATATCTACTCCCCAAAATAAACGGCGCAGACGAATAGGGCTGCGCCGCATAGATGATCATCATCCAATTTTAGCTTCAATCAGTCGCCGTCATATCCCAACCTGCGCCGAGCAGCATCGTGCTAAATGAATCGTAGCTTGCCGCTTGCACCGGCATCACGCCCGTTGCATCAAGCAAATCTTCTAGCCGCGTATCACCATCGACGCGATCATTCAGAAAATCCTCAATGACGCTGGTTATATCCTGGCGCAGTTGGTCCGGGATCACGCTGTCCGGCGCAAAAACCAACACTTCATACGGGATCACGCCATCTCCATACGGATAATAATCCCCTTCATCCGCCTCGATCATATCGTCATCGTCAAACACGATGTTACCCGCCGGTTGCAGCACATGAATGACTTTTTCAAGATCGTCAGTCGTAATCGACTCGCCATCGGTGTTTAATTGATCGGTGAGATCGGCGACAAAATCGTCAAATTCATCGGGGGGCAAGGCAATAGCGTTACAATCGCCGTGATAAAGTGCACGGCCCATATCAATCAGCCGGGGATATTCCGCTACTGACACATCAGTTCCCAAATTGAGATCGTTACTGGTCAGCAGCAGTTCGGGATATACCCATCCCGTAAAATAGTCCTGATCCGTGCTGCGGCAGAAGGTATTGGCTCGCATTTGGTCTATCCGTTCCACGGCAACCCGTGAAACGATCTCCGCGGTTTGTCCGATTACCACGCGCGGTGTGCGTCCACGCTGCATCGCCAGCACCGGCACAGCCTCACAAAGCTGCTGCGCTTTCACATACGTGTACGCGCTCACCCAGGCGGCGCGCGGCGCACCACTGCACAACGCGGCCAGCGCTTCGGTTTCATTGGTGAAACGCACACGAATCGTGAGATCGAGTTCATCAGCCAGTTCACTCTGCAAATCAATACCGGTATTCCGCGCATCACGCGGGGCATCATCGCCGAATACCGCCATTAACAATTCGATCTGGCGCGGACCTTCACCGAGTTGAGGCGCATTCGCCACTGGTGGCAGAGGCGTTGAACGTGGCGTCACTGTCACCGGGATTTCGGTGGCAAAAACAACGCGATCTGGCCCATCATCGCCGCCGCAGCCAGCCAATACGATCAACAGCAGCAGCAAAATTCCCAATAGAATAAATGCCTGGCGGTTAATGGCGCACCTCCCCCAATAATGGCTTCAGAATACTCAACATAGTACAGCAGTTAACGCCACGCAGCAAGCGATCTACTCGTCGGTGTTCGCCTCAGCCGGTGTGTCCGGCGGCGGTACTAATTCAACTTCACGCGCCCCCACCCGACTCTGATATTCGGGAATACCCACATCCTCGTGGATCAGCCCTGCCCAACATTCCTGCGGATTGCGCGCTTTGCGAATTTCCGACATACGGATCGCGCCCCAGGTTTCGGCGCGCTGACCGGGTTCCAGATAATAGTAGGTTTCGTCGTCTTCCTCATCATAGACGGTGGTGAGTTCATCCAACGAACCAATGGCCCAGCGCCAGGGAAAATCGCTGTACGAGGTGTGGCAGTTGATCCCAATCCGCCACGCGCCCGACTGTTCATAAGCTTCCAAACTGGCCGCCGTTTGATCATAATCGTACACCGTGCCGGGGAAAGGTCCAGCAGTGCGAATCGGCGTCGAACCGTAATTGTAAACTGTCAGCTTAAACACCAACATATCGCCCTGGACCATCGTCAGGGTTTCTACCGTAGACGCAACTCCCTCTGGTTTGGCGATTTTTTCGCCCTCGGTATCACGATCATTATAGTATTTTTCGTTGTAGGGCATTATATCAAAAAAGACAGTGGCCCCTGTTGCCTGACTGCTGATCTCGGCCTGCGGCAGCCCGCCATCCGCCAACGTCAGCGTGCCCTGCCGGACAATGCGCTGGCCCTCGTCATCCTGTGCAATGGCATAAACCATGTAATCGCCATCCGGCGGCGGTTCCATACTATCATCCACGCCACCATCATAATCGAACTCATGATTGCCCATGTCACCCGGCGCGCGCCCTTCTTCGCGTTCACTGAGATAGCGCAGCACCCCATCCTCACCCTGCAAATACACCGCCAGATTCGCTTCTTTTTGCAGGTAGACATTGATGCTCACCCGATCCCGAATCCCATCTTGATTAGGTGTGAAGAGCGGCGGGTGGATGTCAAACGATGAAATGATCGGCAGGGCGCTGTCGGCATCCACAATAGCCAGTGTGCCGGTGGCGCGTTGGGTTTCATCATCACGCACCGCTTCGATCACCCAGGTATACGTATCATTCGGCATCAGCCGCCGTTCCAGCGTGCCGGGAATCTCTTCCCCTGGCAGCAGGAAGCCATCGACCACTCCGCTAAACTGCACGCCGTAATCGCCAGCAACACGCGCTTCATTTTCACGGAAATAGAACCGCTCGCCGGATGTGCCATCCAGATAAATACTCACCGTCGCATTGCGCGCCAACGAATACCGTATTGTCGTAATGTCGCTTTTGCCGTCAGCATTGGGCGAAATCTGGGCATCATCGAACCCGGCATGGGTGAGCAGATCGCCGGGCGGTTGCAACAGCATGTATCCGGCCACGCCGACCACGATCACCGCTACGACTGCCGCTATGATGGTTATTACTTTTGGCATGGGCATAATTTTCTGCGTCCAAATCGAATATCTAATAAACTCGTGCTTCTCACAGGTGAGGTCTACGGCCTAGATTGTACCACGCTCTAGGCCGATTTTTGAACTCTGTCAGGTGATCGTCCATTAGAAAGTGCTTAAGGCAAACTGCCTCTTGTATGCAGGCGGGTTTAACGGTACTCTTGTGGGATAATGTGGGATAATGGGATTTTATGGTGAGCGTATTGTGCGCCTTGCGTGCGCCAATTATTAGGAGACAGCATGGCATCGCAGCAATCGTATTCGGAAGCGTTGGACTACCTGTACAGTTTTATCAATTGGGAGGTTGAACGCCACGTTCGTTATGCCCCGGAAGTCATGACGATGGATCGTCCGCGCCAGGTGTTGGCCGCGTTGGGCAATCCACACGAAAACTATCCTGTGATTCATGTGACAGGTACGAAAGGCAAAGGTTCCGTCGGGGCGATGTGTGCCTCAGCGCTGCGCGCGGCGGGCTTGCGCACCGGGTTGTATTCATCGCCGCACCTGCAAGATTTCCGCGAGCGGTTTCGCATCAACAACTTACTGATCTCACAGGACGATTTTACGGCACTGGTCAATGAAATGCGGCCCGTGATCGACACCGTGCCCGATATTACGTGGTTTGAGATCACCACCGCGCTCGCGTTTCTGTATTTCGCACAACAAAATGTGGATGCCGCCGTGATCGAAGTGGGGTTAGGCGGACGCCTGGACGCGACGAACGTCGTCACGCCGGTTGTGTCGGTGATCACCAGCCTGAGCTACGATCACACACACCTGCTCGGTGATTCGTTGGCGAGCATTGCGCGGGAAAAGGGCGGGATCATCAAGCCGGGCGTGCCGGTGGTCAGCGCGCCGCAGCCTGCCGAAGCCTTAGACGTGTTGACCGAAATTGCCGCCGAACGCAACGCCCCCCTGACCCTGGTCGGGCGCGATTGCCTCTTTACGCTCCAATCCAGCACCTTAGCCCGGACCGAATTCTTAGCCGGACCTGCCGGACAACTGGCAGAGTCGTATTGCACCAAACTGACCGGGGAACACCAAGCAATCAACGCCACCGTTGCGCTCGCCGCGCTGGATCATGCCCGGCAAGCGGGGGTTGCTATCACGCCGGAAGCCATCCGCGCCGGTTTTGCGGAAGTGGATTGGCCGGGGCGGTTGGAAGTCGTGCCGTATCAACCCACCCTGGTTTTGGATGCCGCGCATAACGGCGCTTCGGCGCGGCGGTTGCGCGCTGCGCTGGACGAACTTTTTCCGCAGCGTCCGCTCGTTTTGATTTTCGGTGCATCTGCCGATAAAGATGTGAGCGGCATGTTTAAGGAACTGCTGCCGATTGTCGATCATCTCATTGTCACGCAGGCTATTCACCCGCGCGCCTTTGCGCCGGATGAACTCGCAGCCCTGGCCCGCCAGCAAGCCTATCCCGGCTCAATCGACCAGATTCCGGTGGTTGACCAAGCGCTGGATCGGGCGACAGAATTGGCCGGGGATAAGGGCATGATCTGCACAACCGGCTCACTATTTATTGTTGGCGAAATGCGGACGCTTTGTGGTTTGCCTGTCGGCCATGTCACCGAACCGCGCTCCGCCCCCCCCATAACCCCACCACCCGCCGCCCAGCCTGTGCCGGTGCAGCGTGGTGCGTGTGGCAAAGGTACGCAGGATCAATGATCGGACACAGCATACAAGAATTCTATAACATCCAGGATGCCCAACCCGACGACGAGGGGTTGATCACGTTGATCATTCTCCCCTTGATCGATCTGGTTGTTTTTCCCAATATGGTCACGCCCCTGTTGGTCCGGCGTGAAAGCGCCATCGCCGCGATCAGCGATGCGCAAGCCAACAGTGAAACCGTCTTAGGCGTCACCCAGCGCGATCCGATGATCGCCGCACCCACCCCGGATGATCTGTTCACCATTGGCACGGAAATGGCGCTAGGGCGGATGATGAACATGCCCAACGGCGATACCAGCGTGTTAGCGCAGGGCCGCCGCCGCGTGGAAATCGTCGAGTATGTGCAGACGGAACCCTATTTTCGCGTCAAGGCGCGCGTGTTGGCGGAAGACGACACTGAAACCCGCGAGATTACCGCCTTGATGCGCGCCACCCTCAGCCTGTTTCAAAAATGCGTTGAACTCAATCCCCAACTGCCCGAAGAAGCCTACATCTACGCCATGAACATTGAGGAACCGGGCTGGCTGGCGGACATGGTGGTATCGGCGCTGAATTTGACCCTGATGGAGCGTCAAACACTGCTCGAAGTGCCTGATCCCGCCGAACGCCTGCGCCGCGTGAGTGCCTTATTGGGCCGCGAACTGGAAATGCTCGAACTGGAAGAGAGCATCCAATCGCAGGTGCGGCAGGAAGTGGATCGCGGCCAGCGCGAAATGTTCCTGCGCGAGCAGATGCGCGTTATCCAGCATGAACTGGGCGAAATGGATATTTTCCAGCAGGAATTAGCTGACCTGCGCCAGCGTATTGATGATACGGAAATGTCCGAGGAAGCGCAGCAAAAAGCGATCAAGGAACTGGGCCGCTTGATGATGATTCCGCCGATGGCCCCTGAGGTTGGCGTAATTCGCACCTATCTGGATTGGCTGCTCGATCTGCCCTGGTCTAACAAAACTGACGATAACCTTGATCTGATTCACGCCGCGCAAGTGCTGGATGAGGAACATTACGGCTTGCCCAAAGCGAAGGATCGCATTCTGGAACACATGGCAGTGCGCCAACTCGCCGCCGATAAAATGAAAAGTCCGATTCTGTGTTTTGTGGGACCACCAGGAACGGGTAAAACGTCGCTCGGTAAAAGCATTGCCAAAGCGTTAGGCCGTGAATTCGTGCGCGTGAGTCTGGGCGGCGTGCATGATGAAGCCGAGATTCGCGGGCATCGCCGGACGTATATCGGCGCGCTGCCGGGGCGGATCATCCAGACTATGCGCCGCGCCGGTACACTCAATCCCGTCTTTATGCTGGATGAGATCGACAAACTCGGCGCAGATTTTCGCGGCGATCCGGCGGCGGCTTTGCTCGAAGTGCTGGACCCGGAGCAGAATCACGCTTTTTCCGATCATTATCTCGATGTGGATTACGATCTGTCGCAGGTGATGTTCATCACCACCGCCAATTATCTCTACACGATTCCCGAAGCGCTGCTAGACCGGATGGAATTGATCGAATTTCCCGGTTATGTCGAAGAGGAAAAGCTGCACATCGCGCGCCAATTTTTGATCCCGCGCCAGTTGGCGCAAAACGGTCTGAACGATCACCCGTTGCAATTTGTGGATTCGGCCTTGAGCCTGATCTGCCGCGAATACACGTATGAAGCGGGCGTGCGCAACCTCGAACGCGAGATCGCCAAAGTGTGCCGCAAAGTCACCCGCCGCCTGGCCGAAGGCAAATCTACGCCTAAACGCATCACGGCGGAAAGCCTGGACAAATATCTGGGGCCGCCCATATTTATCGAAACCTTAGCCGAAGAAGATGATGAAGTTGGTGTGGCGACGGGCCTTGCCTGGACCGAGGCGGGCGGTGACATTATGGCGATTGAAGTGTCACTCATGCCGGGGAAGGGCAGCGTGCAGTTAACCGGGCAACTTGGCGACGTGATGCAGGAATCGGCGCAAACCGCACTGAGTTATACCCGTTCGCGCGCCGCA
>JAFGJA010000153.1 GCA_016929355.1 Anaerolineae bacterium
CCATAATCTCTCCCGTATAAATTCATACGACGTTCAACATTATACACCGTTCAATTCTTGTGTCAATGGGGGATTTTTGATAGACACTGGACTTTCCATTACAATCACGCCGGATAAATTGAGCGCGGGTTGCCGGAACATTATTTATCTTCTCGTCCGGCAACCTGAATTGTGTTTAAAGGAGATAATCGTAATGCGCCGTTTGCTGCTGGTCCTGGTCATCCTACTTACTGTTGCTGCTCCGGCGGCTACTTTGCATCGCACGCCGGCTGCTGCCCAGGAGCCGGAGATCATCGGCCCGAATGTTGACGATTACCCGGACGGCGTGAATCCGCTCACCGGGTTGGTGGTGGATGATCCCACGCTGACGGAGCGCCGCCCCATCATCGTTAAAGTAGTCAATGCGCCCGATGAGGCACGTCCGCAGTGGGGGTTGATGGAAGCCGATGTCATCTGGGAATATTTGCTGGCGGGCAGTTGGACCCGGTTCGCCGCCGTTTTTTACGGCAACCAGCCGGAGCGCGTCGGGCCGATCCGCAGTTTGCGCCTGCCGGATTTCGAATTCACGCGCATCTACCGCAGCTTGATCGTGACGAGCGGGATGGCGATTGGCGAAAAGGAAATTTTATTCAGAGATGCCCTGATGCTCTCGCGCATCCTGAGCGGCGAAGACCCGTGTCCCGCGTTGTGCCGCGATCTCGAACTGGATCGCAAGTGGGAGTTTACGCTGTATGGCAATATCCCCGAACTGTATAAGCTAGCGGCGGAGATCGGGCGCGATGTAGAGCCGGAGCCGGTTTATGGGATGGCGTTCAGCGAAACTGTGCCCGCCGGCGGCCAGGCGATCACCAAAGCCGAAATCAAGTATTTGCCGTACACGCACGTCACCTGGACCTATAACGCGGCTGAAAACGTGTGGTATCGTGAGCATAACGAAGCGCCGCACATGGATGTTGTGACCGAGGAACAACTGCATTTCGATAACGTGATGATTGTCGAGGCGGAACACTGGCTCCAACCCTACGTCTACGAGGAATATTGGGGCTATGAGAATTATGCCTATTCCACCAATTTTATCGGGGAAGGGCGTGTCTTTTTGCTGCGCGATGGGCAGTATATCGAGGGCAAATGGCAGCGTGCAACGCGCGAAGACCCGCTCTCATTCGTGGATTTAGAAGCAAATCCGCTCGCGTTCAAGCCGGGCACAACCTTCTTTAACCTCGTGCCACAGTGGGCGGGCAGCCACGAACTCGCGCTGCATCTGGTCGATGCGCCCACCGCGACGGTGATCTGGGAAAGTGTCTTTTTCCACTGGGGACCCACCGAGAATTTTGGCAAGGCAGGCTGGGCGTATGAAGGCGATACGTTCCAGGCGATTGGACGCAACACACCCGGTACATGGGTGCAGCTTGTGTACGGGATCAATTCGGTGTGGGTTGACGCGAGTCTGGTGGAATTAAGCGTGGATATTATGGACTTGCCGCGCGTCCGCCCGTTGGAGGAGTGAAACCCCGCCTTTAACTATTGGATTACCTGACCTGACTCCCCCTCTCCAGGCGTGGAGAGGGGGCCGGGGGGTGAGGTTTACGCAAAACTGGCGACGGCTTCCTCGCGTGTAGCAAACACACCCAAATGATGGATAAACCCGGTCAGTTCGAGGACTTCGCTCACGCGCGCGGAGGGGGCCGCCAACCGCAGATCGCCGCCGCCTTTCTTGGCGCGATTCACACCGCTCATAATCTCGCGCAGTCCCGCGCTGGTGATGTATTCCACGTCGCCCACATCCAGCACGATCTGGTTTTGATCCTTCTCCCACGCGGCAAGCAGTTGTTCGCCCAGGGTGATCGCGGTCACGCTGTCCACGCGCCCATCAATATCCATCACCAGTACACCATTCGCTTCGATCAAATTGATTTCAATGTCCATTATGCATGAGTCCTTTGTATCGTTGCTGTGAATTAATGTCTCGATTATAGTGCAAATGAAGGGGAACAACGCAACTTTTCGCCCTGGTCACGCGCGTGACCTCGCCCTCGCTGGCGCTCGACCTCACCCACGCGCTTCTCGTCACCCTAACCGCGTTGACCGTGACAATGCTTGAACTTCTTCCCACTTCCGCACGGACACGGATCATTGCGGCCCGCGTTGGCGAATTGTTGCGCTAAATGCTGCTCGCGGATCGCTTCTTCGCGTGCGATCATGTACATTACATTCGCGGGCGGACGCTGCGCGTGCAGTTCGTTCGCCATGATGCGCATCGACAGATCGATATGCTTAAAGAACGCCGTGTACCCTTCGCAGAGATAGTTGAGGCCCGGTTCGCCGTCTTTAGTGGTTAATATGCGATTTTTCGGACAGCCACCGTTGCACACAAAGCGCACATCACAATCCCGGCATTGGCGCGGCAGGGTATCGCGTTTGTCCTGACCGAATTTATACTGCTGCTCGCTGCTGACCAGATCGATCAGGTTGGTGTCCTGCATATTGCCCAGGAAATAATCCGGCTCGACAAAGTGATCGCAGGCGTACACGTCGCCGTTATGCTCCATCGCCAGTGCCGATCCGCATGTTTCCTCAAACACACATAACCCCGGCGGGTGTCCGCTCCACGCCGCCAGCGCTACGTCAAAAATCTGCACGAACGTGCGCCCCACGTCGCGCCGCACCCACTCATCAAACACGTCGATCAGAAATTTTCCGTATCCCGCGCCCGTGATAGATCGTTCTGTAACACCATCTTGTAGGGGCGGACCAATGTGTGCTCCCGCCGGACGGACACATTGGTGCTCCCCTACAGGATTGTGTGGTATGCGTTCCACAATCGGGATGAACTGCATAAACTGCGATCCGGCCTCGTCGCGCAAAAAGCGGTACACATCCAAGCCGCGATCCGCATTGGCGGCGTGAACACACGTCAGCGTATTGAAATCGACTTTGTGCGTCTTGAGCAAATCCAGCCCCGCCATGACCTTATCCCAGGTGGGATTGCCGCCTTTGTCCACGCGATAGGC
>JAFGJA010000154.1 GCA_016929355.1 Anaerolineae bacterium
GCCTAAAATGGGCCGATTAATAGTTCAATCATCAGTGTGATAGAGAAAATCAAGTAATGACTGGCAACCGCGTTCAGTTGGGAGTATTTCGCAAAGCCGATATCGGCGATGGCGGGATTCCCCATCGTAATGCGCCTGCTGATCATTAGGGATTTATCTTACTCACAACCCTAAGACGAACAAAATCGCGGGCGCAGCGCTCGCGGTTTTTTGTTGGGGCGAAATAGCCCTCTATACCATCAGCACCAACCAGGCCGCGAGCACCCAACTCGCGGCTTTTTTCGTTTGTCGTCTCGCACATCAGACCCGTTAACCACACCATACGTTAAGGAACACACACATGAGCATCAACCTGATCAAAGAGTTTACCGTTCGTGCCGCCACAATGGATGACATTCCCGCCATTGTGGAACTTGAAAATGCTGACTCGCTGGACATTACCGGTGAACCATCGACTGATGAAAGCCATCTCAGGGCATTTTTTGAGCGCCCCAATCTAAATATCGACACCGATGTCTGGTTGGTTCACACTCCGGCGGGAAAGCTCGTCGGGTATGGCGTCTTCTCGGATCGCGCGCCGCACGTCAATCTGTGGGCGTGGTCCGCCATCCATCCTGACTACCGGGATCAGGGCATCGGCGACACCCTGATCGAACTGGCCGAAGACCGTGCGCGCGAAGTCATTCCCCTGGCCCCGTCCGACGCCCGTATCGCCCTCTATCGCAACGCGAACACCAAAAACAAATACATCACCCGCTTGCTGCCCCAACACGGGTATCGCTCCGTGCGCCATTCGTGGCGCATGAAGCTCGAACTTGAGGCGCAGCCCCCGGCCCCGGTGTACCCGGCAGGTGTCCGGCTGCGCGCCATTGATCCCGCACGCGATGCGCTAACCATTTACCGCACGGTGGAAGATTGCTTTAGCGATCATTGGGGCTATGTCGCCGTGCCGGAAGAGGAAGGCTTCACGCGGTTACAACATCACATGCATACTGCGCCTAACTTCGATCCAACATTGTGGTTTCTGGCGGTGCAAGATACGCCTGATGGCGAAGACATCGCGGGCGTGATCTTGTGCGCTCCCTTCATGCCCAACGATCCCGCTATGGCCTATATCAGCACGGTAGGCGTAACGCGCGATTGGCGGCGGCAGGGCGTGGCGCTGGCAATGCTGCATTCCGTCTTCGGTGAACTGTACCGGCGGGGCATTGCACGAGTCGCGCTGCACGTCGATGCCCAGAGTCTAACGGGGGCAACGCGCTTGTATGAAAAAGCGGGGATGCACGTCGATCAGCATTACGAAGAATTCGAAAAAGAACTGCGTCCGGGCCAAGACCTGATGACGCGCACCGTTGAAGATTAATAGCACCCCTCCCTAAATCCCTCCCCGTAAACGGAGAGGGACTTACCATTTAACCTGACTCCCCCTCTCCGTGATTGGAGAGGGGGTTGGGGGGTGAGGTATACCAAAAAGGACCAAATCATGACTCTGGAACAAACTCACATCACCTATGCCGAAGCACGGCAAAGCCTGCCGGAAGGCTTCACCGCCCGCACCGCGCAACGCGACGATCTGACGCCAGTTCTCGATCTCATCAACACGGCATCCATGCATGATGTCGGCGCACCCGCGCAAAGTGCAGATGAGCTGCTCAACGACTGGCACAATCCCCGCTTTGATCTGGCGTGCGACTCGCAGGTCGTGATCACCCCGGCGGGGCAGATCGTTGGCTATGCGGAACTGTGGAATATCGGCAATCCGCCCGTCAATCCCTATGTGTATCTCGTGGCCCATCCCGATCACCGTTCGGGTGATGTGGAACGCGCTTTGCTGCATTGGGGCGAGGCCCGTGCGGTTGAATATATCCCCGCTGTGCCCGCCGAAGCGCGCTTCACGGTGCGCAGTGGGTGCAACGTCAAACGCACCGATCTCAAGGCGCTGTTGGACACAGAAGGTTTCGCCCAGGTGCGCCGCTTTTTACGGATGCGCATTGATATGGACGCCGCCCCACCTGATCCGGTCTGGCCGGAAGGGATTCGCGTGCGCACGATCCGCGATATGGGCGACGATCTCCATGCCGCCTTTCTCGCCAATGAGGAAGCATTTCAGGATCACTGGGGCTTTATGCCCATTGATTTTGAGACAATCAAAGCCTGGATCGAGAATGATCCCGATTTCGATCTGACGCTGCATTTTCTGGCAGTCACGGACAACCCAGACAGTCCAGACGGTGAAGAAATCGTCGGGACATGCTTCTGCCGCCCCAAAACCACCGAAGACCCCGGTATGGGCTTCGTGAATGATCTGGCGGTGCGGCGTCCCTGGCGGCGGCAAGGGATCGCGCAAGCGCTGCTGCATCACTGTTTCGGTGAATTCTGGCGGCGCGGCCAGCGTAAAGTTGGCTTAGGCGTGGATGCCTCCAGCCTGACCAACGCGACCCAACTCTATGAACGAGTCGGGATGCGCCCCTATCGCCAGTTCGACTCGTATGAAAAGGAACTGCGCCCCGGCGTAGAACTCAGTACACAGGAATTGGAAGACTGATTTGAAAACCTCACCCCCCGGCCCCAATGGTTTAGTAGGGGCGACTTTGCAAACCCACCCCTACATTAAAATTTTTCACCGTCCGATTAACCCTGTCCGCCCTCAAGAGCTTGGCCGGAGAGGGGGACTTGACCGCGTACCGGACTCCCCCTCTCCATTGCGAATGGAGAGAGGGCTGGGGGGTGAGGCCATTTGGTACGACGCATCACATCTTAACTCGACAGCTAGTGAACCGCCCCTGCGAAAATCGAGGTTAAACTCATGAAACCCTTCGCACAACTCACTTACCAGGGCCGCGCGCGGCGCTTGCGCCAACTGGCGATCACCGCCCTGGAACAATACGACCTGAACATAACCAACGTCAGCCTGATCAGCGCGTGGTTTAACGCGATCTATCGCATCGATACCGCCGGTGGTCAGAAATACGTGATCCGCGTCTGCCACCCGGACAACCGCACCCCGGACGAAATTCAGGCTGAGGCGTTGTGGTTGGCAGCGCTGCGGCGCATTCCGGCGCGGCTACGAATCGATCCGGCTCTGGCCGGAACAGGACCAGGGCGAGGGCGAAACGTGGATCGCGTGGCGCGCGATTGACCTGCTGAACTTCGTCCTTCAGTCCAAACTGGAAGAAGATCGCGCGTTTCAGCCGCGTCTGGTCGAAACGGTGGCGCGGCAGGCGGACATCCTGCGCGTGTATGCGGATTAGGGGGGAAAACATTGCCGCGCTCTCTGTCAGCACCCGCCAGACGGTGATCAGTTTGCCATCTGGATCGATTTCAAAAAGCAACTTTAGGCCCTGTGAACGCATCCAAACGGATGATACAATAAATTATTCGTTGTGGATGACAGGATAACACGGATGGCAAGCCCAAGACACACCAAGAAGCGGCATCGTTCGCGCAAAAACCAGCTCGGCCAGATCAATCCCAGTTTCATTGTGCTGGGATCGGTCCTTGCGATCATCATAGCCATTGCAGCGATGGTGTATTTCAGCCAGGAGGACGAGGGGTCTAACGTTCTCGTCGTGCCGGATAGCGAATGGATACCGCGCGGGGATACCTTCACACCGGACTTCACGCTGGCCGGACTCGAAATCGGGAGTTCCGTCTCTCTGGCCGATTACCGGGGCAGCTATGTCATGATCAATTTCTGGGCAACGTGGTGTCCGCCTTGCCGCGCCGAAATGCCCGATCTGTACGCTTATTACAACCAGCAAAAGGATAACAACTTCGTCCTGCTGGCGGTGAATGTGTCGGAAGATGCCGCTACCGTCCAGGCGTTTCTGGATGCGAACGGGTTTGATTTCCCGGTAGCGCTGGATACAACCGGCGCGGTGTATGAACGCTACGGCGGCAATGGTCTACCCAGTTCTTACCTGATCGATCCAGAGGGACGTGTCATCAAGGCGTGGCGTCCGGGCGCGGTTGCTCCTTCGACCCTGGCGAGTGACATCTCGCCCTTGCTGAACGGATAAGCGCAGCTTAGCCAAAGCAGACATTCACGCCGCGTCGATCTTGCCATTACCAGCGCGTGCCCCGCTATCGAGATGAGGAATAAATGTCTGATTACCAACTGATCGAACGACTCCCCACTGTTGACGAACATCGCGTGATGTTCGAGGCGGTGGGCTGGACACCCTATGCGCCGCAAGCTGCCGAGGTTTCGCTCAAAAACTCGCTGTTCAGCGTGGTGGTTGAGCAAGATAGCAAAGTGATCGGTATCGGGCGGGTCATCGGGGATGGCGGCAAATTTTTCTACATTCAGGATGTCGCCGTTTTGCCTGATTTGCAAGGCCAGGGCATCGGCCAATTGATCATGGATCGCCTGATCGATTGGATCAAAACCAACGCGCCCCACGAGCCGTTTGTGGGGCTTTTTGCTACCGAGGTCGCGCAAAAATTCTACCAGCGCTACGGCTTCGATGAGCGCCGCGAGGTTCTCTCCGGCATGTGGGCCGTGCTGCCGGTGGATAACACGAAATAGCCCCTCCCCATCCAATGGAGAGGGGACTTGTTTATGCTTAACGCGCCCCATCTATGCTCCCGGTCCCAGAATCGTGCCCGGCGCGATGATCTGCTGCGGTTCCAACTGCGGCGACGCGACCAGATCGTAAACCATTGCGCCCGTAACGCGCACCGGCACGATCTCGCCAACGGGTAATTCACTCTCGATCAGCACATAACCATCGATCTCCGGCGCATCACGGTAGGAGCGCGCCAACGAGATTATATCGCCAGTGGGCTTACCATCCTGATCGGCGGCTTCGGCGTAGCCTTCGACCAGCACATTCAATTTTTTGCCCACCAACGCCTGATTACGCGCCAGACTGATCGGCTGCTGCGTGGTCATCAGCAGATCGCGCCGCGCGGCTTTCACATCTTCATCGACGTGATGCGGTTGCTCGGCGGAAGGCGTGCCCGGTTCGTAACTGTAGGTGAAACACCCCACGCGATCAAACTGCATTTCTTCGACAAACTGCATCAGCGTTTCAAATTCCGCATCCGTTTCGCCGGGATAACCGACAATGAACGTCGTGCGGATCGCCAGTTCCGGCATGGCGGCGCGCATCTTGCCAATGGTGGCCCGCACCCAATCCACATTCGCCGGACGCCGCATTCGCAGCAAGGTTTGCCGGTCTGCGTGCTGCAAGGGAATATCCAGATAGGGCAAAATCTGCGCATGAGTCGCCATTACATCGATCAGGCGATCTGTCACGTAGCCGGGATAAGCGTACATGATGCGCAGCCAGGGCATATCCGGCACGGCGGCAACCAACTGCTCTAATAACTGCGCGAGTCCGTCTTTCATACCGAGATCGTGCCCGTAATCCGTCGAATCTTGCGCGATCAGAATCAATTCGCGCACGCCTTGATCGCGCAATAACCGCGCCTCGTGCAAAATACGATCCACCGGGCGACTTACGGCTGTGCCTTTGATGCCGGGGATCGCGCAAAAGGCACACGGGCGGCGGCAGCCATCCGCGATTTTGAGGTACGCGCTTGCCCCCTGCACCGCGACCCGGTTCACATCGCGCTCATCGGTCCCAACAGTGAGCGCGTTTTCCGGCAGATGGTAGAGCGGGGCGGGATGCTTGCGGGCGCGCA
>JAFGJA010000155.1 GCA_016929355.1 Anaerolineae bacterium
ATGGGGCATATTGACTGCTAACTTGGTCGTTTTTAGTCAATTGTGCCTCATCATTTCGCTGCCACAAAATCCGTTAGAACCAGTAAAATTTGATAGCTTTAACCGCGATCCCACATTTCGCCGCGCGCGGAATGTGGGATGTGTCTTCACTTTGTCTATTCATTGATCTATTCAGAGGTCATGATGATTATTCAAGTCAATCATTTATCCAAACATTTTGAGTATTACCAGAAAGAACTTGGCCTGCGCAGTTCGATCAGAAACCTGTTTTCCCGCGAGAAGTTGACCAAAGCCGCCGTCGATGATATTTGTTTTGCCATTGAAGAAGGCGAAATGGTGGGTTTTTTGGGGCCGAACGGGGCGGGCAAAACGACGACGCTAAAAATGCTCGCCGGGATTTTGTATCCCACCAGTGGCGCGGCATCGGTGTTGGGTTTCACCCCCTGGGAACGCAAAAAGGCGTTCAAGATGCAGTTTGCGATTGTCATGGGGCAGAAAAATCAGTTATGGTGGGATTTACCCGCCAACGAATCGCTGTATCTGAACAAATGCATTTACGAGATCGACACCGCCACCTATGAACGCACGCTGGCCGAACTGACGGAATTATTGGACGTGCAAAACCTGCTCAATGTGCAGGTGCGGCGGCTGTCGTTGGGTGAACGCATGAAGATGGAATTGATCGGCGCGTTGATCCACAAACCGCGCCTGATTTTTCTGGATGAACCGACCATTGGCCTGGATATTGTCTCACAGAAAAAATTCCGCCAGTTTTTCAAGTATTACAATGAGCAGCACCATACCACGATTATCCTGACCAGTCATTATATGGAAGACATCAAGGACTTGTGCAAGCGGGCAATTGTGATCAACCAGGGGCATATCGTTTTTGATGGTAATTTGCAGGCGGTGAATGAGGTTTTCAGCCAGTCGAAGATCATCAAATTGCAGCTAGCCGCGCCGGTTGACCAGAGCGATCTCACGCCTTATGGTGAGGTGCGCGAATTTTCCGCTTTCACGGCTACGATCCAGGTTCCGCGCCTGAAAGTCAAAGAATATTCAAAACGTATTCTGGATCAACTGCCGGTCAGCGATTTCAACATCGAAGACGTGCCCGTTGAAGATGGCATCGCCCGGTTGTATCAGCAGCAGGAAGTCACCCATGTCCCTGCATAATCCTGGCTGGCTGCAAAAATACAGGCGCACGTTGGAAATGGGTTTACAAACCGCGCTGGAGTATCGCGTCAATTTTGCAATTTCCCTGATCGGGGCGATTTATCCCATTATCATCCAGTCGTTTTTGTGGACCGCTATTTATGATGCGTCATCCGAAACCGAGTTGTACGGGTACACTTACCGCCAGATCATTGTGTATACCTTTCTGGCGGGGCTGATCTCGCGGCTGGTGCACACGGGGTTTGAGTATGACATCATGGATGATGTGAAAAATGGCAAGTTTAGCAATTTCTTAGTGCAGCCGATTGGTTATTTTCCCTACCGGCTGGCTAATTTCTTCGGACAAAAATTACCCAACATGATCTTGATCCTGATCATTCTGGCGGTGATTCTGCTGGGGCTGAATACGGTTTGGGGCATTTCGATCACGTTGGGCCGGATCGTCTTGTTCCTCCTGACCTTAGTCCTGGCGCTGGTGTTGAATTTCATAATTTTTTACGCGATCAGCGCGATTGCCTTTTGGCTGGTCGAAATCGGCTTTTTGTTCGAAGGGATTCGCATCGTGATTATTTTGTTGAGCGGCGGCATTTTTCCCCTAGAGGTATTTGGCCCGCGCTTTGTCCAGATCACGAATCTGCTGCCGTTTAAATACACGGTCAGTTACCCGATTAATGTGCTGAACGGCCGACTGTCGGTTGGCGACATTGGCACGGGCATGATCACTCAGTGCGTGTGGATTGTGCTGTGTATGCTACTCGCCGCGTATCTCTGGCGCGTAGGCAGCCGCCGTTATGTGGCCGTGGGGGGGTAGAACGATGCGCACGACAGCGTATGAATTCGCCCGCGAAATCAAAAAACACCTGATCATCTACGGGTTGTTTATCCGGTTTAGTGTCATGTCCCAGATGGAATATCGCTGGAACTTTATCGGGAATATGGCGATGGAAACCGGTTATCTGTGCGCCAAGTTGTCCTATGTGGTGGTGGTTTATCGCTCGAATGTCACCATTAACGGGTTCACGCCGGACGCGATGCTGTTCTTCATCGGTACGTTTGTCATGCTCACCGGGGGCTATGCCGGGCTGTTCATGATCAATAATTTCAGGCTGCGCACGACGATCCGAGATGGCAATCTTGATTTGCTGATGACCAAACCGGTTTCGCTGCAATTTTTAGTGACAATGCGGCAGGCCAATCTGACGCTTTTGGGCGTGGATGTCATCGCCGGAATCATTATCGTGGTCATTGCCTGGTCACGCCTGGGGATCGCGATCACGCTCTGGACGGTGGGCGGTTATATCGCGCTGCTCATGGTGAGTCTGGTGGTGAGTTACAGCCTGTTTTTGCTGCCGAATCTGTTATCCTTCTGGCTGCTGAACACAAGTTCCATCGCCAATATCACCGATTCGTTCTGGGATTTCAACAGTATGCCGATGGTTATTTATAGCGGCTGGATTCGGTTAATTGGCGTCTTCATCTTGCCGATCTTTGTGCTGACCAATTTCCCGACCCTGTTTGTGCTGGACAAAATGCCAACCCATTACCTGATCTGGGCGGCACTGCTGCCGATCTTGCTGCTCTTTCTTGTGCGCTGGGTTTGGCTGCGTGGACTGCGCAATTATAACAGCGCCAGCAGTTAGGCTCACATAAATGATACAGAACGCGCTGTAAACGCTGCTTTGCCGTGTTATGGGCGTATAGCGGGCGTAGGTGCGCGCGTGTTAGAATCGGGATGATGATCATGGGTAAGGACACATTACCCGCATTTAAAGGCGGCACACTATGAGCGATCTATTTCCCCCTCCTCCATCCAAACGCCAGCGCCCCAAGCGCCGCTCGCCGCAGCGCCGCCGCGCGCCAACGCCACCGTATGCGCAGCCCGGCGTGAGCTATGCCGGCCAACCCGCGCCCAAATCTGCCAAACGACACCGGCGTCGATTCCAGGGTTTGACGATTGGCCCCGGGCTGATCTTCGGCTGTATTGGCATGGTGGCGATGTTGTGTATGGGCGTGATGGTGGTTTTATTTGTGGTGTACGAAACCTACAGCAACCGCCTGGAAGACGAGATCGCCAAGCTGGATGACCTCGATAACTACGAGTCATTCGAGACAACCGTGATCTATGATCGGGATGGCGGGATGCTGTACGAGGTCATCGACGAAGGGCGGCGCACCGAAATTCCCCTATCGGAAGTGCCGCAGCACATGATCGAAGCCACCATTTCGATTGAGGACGACACCTTCTACGAGAATCGCGGCGTGGATATTCCGAGTATTGCGCGCGCCGGGTGGCAGTATGTGCGGTATGGCTATATCGTTTCCGGCGGCAGCACGATCACACAGCAGTTGATCCGCAATGTGCTGTTTACCGAAGAATACAAATACGAACAGTCGGTAAATCGTAAGCTGGATGAAGCGCTGCTGGCGGTGATCCTGACACAGCGCAAAAGCAAAGATGACATTCTCGAACTGTATCTGAACGAAATTCCTT
Organism: Anaerolineae bacterium; assembly: GCA_016929355.1. Lineage (GTDB taxonomy): Bacteria > Chloroflexota > Anaerolineae > Aggregatilineales > Aggregatilineaceae > JAFGJA01. The sequence continues at coordinate 3,668 of JAFGJA010000155.1, forward strand.
ACGGCAATCTCGCGTATGGGATCGAAGCGGCAGCGCAGACCTATTTTGGCAAGCCCGCATCTGGACTGACGTTAGGCGAAGCCGCGCTGCTGGCCGGACTCCCGCAAGCCCCCTCTGGCCTTGATCCGCTCAATCCCGATCCAAACGTGCAGCGCCGCGTGAATGAACGCCGCAAACTCGTGCTGGATTTGATGGTCAAAGAGGGCTACATCACGCGCAGCGAGGCTGACGCCGCTTATGCCGAACCGCTCAATTTTATTAGCCCGGATATTCAGCTTGATTCCGCGCCGCACATGGTCGTCTATGCGCAGGATGAACTGGAAGATTTGCTGCTGAACCAGCTTGCCATGTCGGAAGATGCTGTCAAACGCATGTTGGCGCGCGGCGGGTTGCAGGTGTATACGAGCGTGGATATGGATTACCAGCGCTTGGCCGAGCAAATGGCCGCGCAGCAGGTGAGCCAGATGCGTGATGCGCATCACATGACCAACGCCTCCGTTGTGATTTTGCGCCCTGAAACGGGCGAGATTCTGGCGATGGTTGGCAGTGTGAATTACAACGACGATTCGATTGATGGGCAGGTGAATATGGTGGTTGCGCCGCGTCAACCGGGCAGCGCCATGAAACCGTTTACCTATGCCGCCGCGATGGAAAAAGGCTGGACTGCCGCCCACGTCCTCTGGGATACCAAAACGGTGATTCCGATTACGGGTCAACAGCCGTATGAACCCAACAATTACGACAATGCGTTTCATGGTCCGGTGCGCGTGCGCGAGGCGTTAGCCAATTCGTATAACATCCCGGCGGTGCAAACATTGCGGCAGGTGGGCTTGGACTATTTCATCTGGATGCTGAACCGCGTGGGCGTGACCAGCATCAGTGATGCGTCGCAGTATGGTCTTTCGCTGACATTGGGCGGCGGCGAAGTGCCCCCCATCGAACTCACGAATGCTTATGCGACGCTGGCGAATGGCGGCGTTTACGTGCCATACACGGCGATTGTGTGCGTGACCAATACCTCGGATGAGATCATCTACGAATACGAGGGGCGCTGCCCGGATTCGGCGCGCCTGACCGATAAATCGGTGAGTGTGCTCGCGCAAGGGCGGCAGGTGATCGATCCGCGTATTGCGTTTGTAATCAGTGATATTCTCGCGGATAACAGCGCGCGGACTCCCGCGATGGGATCGAACAGCCCGCTCTATACGCCCGGCATCCCCACTTCGGTTAAGACCGGGACCACCAACGATTTCCGCGATAACTGGACGGTGGGCTACACACGCAATATCGCGGTAGGCGTCTGGGCGGGTAATACGGATAATTCCGCAATGGTCAACGTATCCGGTTTGCAAGGCGCGGCGCCGATCTGGAATAATGTGATGAGCGGGATTTACAGCAATCCTGCGCTGCTGGATCGACTGGGCGCGCGTCCCGCCGATGATGCGCATCTGCAAGCCCCTGGCGGCGTTTACCAGCGCCAGATTTGCAACATCAACTATACCGCGCTGCGCGATCCGGCGACGACCTGCACGCCCGGTATCTATGAATGGTTCCTCGATAGTCCCGCCATGTTCCCCGATCAAAACGGGAATCTGGTCGCACCGGCTCCGACGCAAACGCCGCCGCAGTCCGCCAATGGTCCCCAACCGGAAGAAATCGAACCGGGGTTGATCAAGGTACAGGTGGTCGCGGTGCAGCCTGATCTGGCGAACGCCATCGCCGCCGCCGATCCCACGAATCAGACCGCGCCGCCGCGCTATTGTCAGGTTCCGATTGAGGTGGCAGGGCTGGTTCCCAATGTGCAGACGCAGCTTTTTATCGCTAACCCACCTGTTGCCGACGATGATTTCCGCGCGCGTTTGTGGGCGCAATCCGCCGGAGTCGCCATCCTGCCTCAATATGCGTGCAATGAGCAAATGCTCTCGATGGCAAGTAGCGGCGGCGGCGGGCCAACGGTGGTCGAAGCGTATATTTCCAGTCCGGCCCCAGGGCAAACGCTCAATACGGCGGATACCTTCACCGTGACCGGCACAGCCGCATTTTCATCTGCGCAAGCGTTGTTCTACAAAATCGAGATTCAGGGCGGACAGTGGCCGAATTTCGTGACGATGGGCGATGTAGCAAATAACAAAAACGCAGTCTACAACGGGGTGTTGGTTTCTGTGCCGCCGTATGCCATCCCGCCGGGCGATTACGTGATCCAACTCGTGATCGTGGGCGTTGATGGGAACTGGCTGCAATCGCCGTATCAGGTGGCGTTCCGTGTGACGGGGTAAGCTGGCTTGTGTAGGCACTATCGCCAGTCGTATACTGGTCACAAAGATATATGGAGAATGTAAAATGTCACTGGTACTCTCAAAGAAAATGGCGGAACAGTTGCAGGCCATTGCCAAACGTGAGAAACGTTCGGTTGAGGATATTTTGGACTCCATGCTAAAAATGTACAATGCTGTATCAGAACCGCTAGCCGCGATGGATGGTATGTTTGATGATGACATAACCGATCTTTCGACCACAGTCCGCGAAACCATGCGGGAATTCTACAGGCAAAAAAAATGACCGTGCTGATTGATACAAGTGTACTGTTAGCGTATGCATTTTCGAGGGATCAAAATCATGCGCTTGCGAGTCGCACATTACGTGCTTTGAATCAGGAACGCCGCATAGTGGTTACGCCTGTTCTGTCCGAACTGTTTTATATGACGATGGTCCGGGTTAACTACGCACGCGCGATTCAGATGTTTGCCAGCACACGGGCCGCATTTGAGATTCAGCAATTGACTGACGAGGATATGACTCGGATGATCGCAATTATGGAACAATATAAAGATGCTGAATTCGATTTTACTGATGTGGCGATTATGGCCTTGGCGGAACGACTCAACATTCAACGTATTTGTACGTTTGATCGGCGTGGTTTTGTAATCATCCACCCGCCGCATTGTGATTATTTCGAGTTGCTACCGTAACCTATCGGTATTAGCAGGTCACGTCTTCAACTCGACCACATCGCCATCGTGCAGCACATGATCGCGCCCGACGTGCTGCCCTTCAAACACGCCATGTCCCCAGACGCGCGCGGATTTCAGGCTTTCCACGAAATCCTTATGCACCTTCTCCGCAAAATCTTCCACCGTACCACCACGCCGCATGACGAACGGGGCGTTCATGTTTGGCTCTTTACCGGGCGGTTTGGAATAGATGCGCACAATGTCGAGTTTGTCATAAACAAGCTGCTTGAAGCGATCAAAATAGCGTTCTGCATTGGCGGAGATAGGCACAAATGGGCAGCGATCATCCCCGATTAACTCGCACAATACCTGGAAATCCTCATCAAGCGCGGCGTCATCGACTTTGTTCACGATAACGTGCAGCCGCTTGAACGTCAGGCGCGGATTAGCAGCGTCCGCCTCATCACGCAAATGCAGAGGAATGATCCGGTAGTCGCGCATCAGCGCCAATGAGTCCTCAAACTGCTGCATGACCGATCCCTGTATGTCCAGCACCAGCAGCACCAGATCGGCTAACCGGATCAGGTGCATGAGCTGCGGTTCCTCATATTCTTTGCTGAGCGGCGGGGTATCGATCAACTGAATCTGGATGTTCTCAAATGGCATCATGCCTGGTACGGGGATCGGTGTCGAAAACGGATACGCGGCAATCGGCGGATCGGCGTTGGTCAGCGCCTTGACCAGACTCGATTTACCCACATTGGCCGGACCGACAATCACGACCTGTCCCGCACCTTCTTTTTCGATCTGGAACGGGGACGATTGACGGCTTCCGCCTTTGCGCTGGCTGGCGGAATCTTTCATTTTGGAGAGGCGGCGACGCAGATCGGCACGGAGTTTGTCGGTTCCTTTGTGTTTGGGAATCGTGCTGATCAGTTCTTCCAGCAGCCGAATTTTGTCCGGCATGGTTTCGGCAGCTTTGTATTGTTCCTCAACTTGATAATATTCGGCGGGCAAATTGGTTGGCATAATAACCGGCTCGCTTTCGTTCGAAAATTACCCTGCTTTGATGATACAATTCGTGCTGGCTTATGGGCAAGTGGCCTGGCCCGCGTATAACACAGTGTATTGATTTTGACTTTAAAAATCTGTGTTATCGGCGTTTATCTGTGTCCCATTAATGAAGGAGATTTTTTCTGTGGAAGCCAAGTTAAAAGAACTCAAAGCCCATTTAAACGACATTTTTGATTTACAGGGTATCGCTGGCATTTTATATTGGGATCAATCGACCTACATGCCGAAGGGCGGCGCACCGGCCCGCGCGCGTCAGATGGCGATTATCCAGCGCATCGCGCACGAAAAATTCATCGATCCCGCTATCGGCCAATTGCTTGATGATCTGCAACCCTACGCCGAAAGTCTGCCCTACGAACACGATGATGCGGCCCTGATTCGCGTAACACGCCGCATGTACGAGCGTGAGATCAAAGTGCCGACTGAACTCACCACCGCGATGTCCGCCCATGCCGCCGCATCCTATCAGGCGTGGACCGAAGCGCGTCCGGCCAACGATTTCGCGCGGATGCAGCCCTATCTCGAAAAGACGCTCGATTTCAGCCGCCAGTTAGCGAACTGCTTCCCCGGCTACGATCATATTGCCGATCCGCTTATCGATTTCCGCGATTACGGCATGAAAGCCGAAACGGTCCGCGCCGTATTTGCCGATTTGCGCGCGCAAACCGTGCCAATTGTGCAGGCGATCATGGCCCAAGACCCCGCCGACGATTCGTGCTTGCGCAAACACTTCCCCGAAAGCCAGCAGATCGCGTTTGGTCTGGACGTGATCCGGCACTTCGGCTACGATTTTGATCGTGGGCGGCAGGACAAAACGCATCACCCCTTCGCTACCAAATTCTCGATTGGCGATGTGCGCATCACGACGCGCTATAAGGAAAATTTTCTCGGCGAAGGCATGTTCAGCACCATGCACGAATCCGGTCACGCGATGTATGAGCAGGGACTCAATCCCGAATATGAGGGGACACTGCTGGCACGCGGCACGTCATCCGGCGTGCATGAGAGCCAATCGCGCCTGTGGGAAAATGTTGTCGGGCGCAGCCGGGGTTTCTGGGAGCATTTCTACCCGCAGTTGCAAGCGCATTTCCCCGATCAACTCAACGATGTGCCGCTCGATGAGTTCTACCGCGCGATCAATAAGGTGGAGCGTTCGCTGATCCGCACCGATGCTGATGAAGTGACTTATAACCTGCATGTGATGCTGCGCTTTGATTTCGAACTGGCGCTGCTCGAAGGCAACCTCACTATTGCCGATCTGCCGGATGCCTGGAACGCGCGCTTCGAGGCGGATTTTGGCATCACCCCGCCCGATCATAAAGACGGTGTGTTGCAAGATGTGCATTGGTTCTATAGCAATATCGGCGGAGCGTTCCAGGGCTATACGCTGGGAAATGTCCTCAGCGCGCAGTTTTACGGGGCAGCGCTGGCCGCGAATCCCGCTATCCCCGACCAGATCAAGCAGGGTGAATTCGGCACACTGCACGAATGGCTGCGCACAAACATCTGGCAGCATGGGCGCAAGTTTACCGCGAATGAACTGGTTGAGCGCGTGACCGGGCAACCCTTGACGATTGATCCGTATATCGCGTATTTGAAGACGAAGTACGGCGCATTGTATACGTTAGAAGTCTGATGCTTTTCCCTCTGGTCCCCTGCCTATTCCAGAGAGGGGACCAGACTAATTCTCAGCAAAAATGTCGCATAAACTGTAAAACCAATAGGCTTATTCATCGTCTCCCCATCCTGACCGGTATGTCTATCAGTCGATCATGTTTAGGAGGCCGCGATGGCCACTCAATCTACAGTTGTTGCTCTTTTCACCCAACCGGAAACAGTGCTTGTTTGAATTAGCCGGTGGAGCCAATGTGCCCCACCCAATACCGAATTACGCCGCTAATACACGTATTCCGCCTCTAACATCTCACGCAGCCGCAAATAGCTATCATAGCGCGCTTCGCTGATCTCGCCCCGTTCAATCGCCGCTAACACCGCGCAGCCCGGCTCATGAATGTGGGTGCAGTCGGGGAATTTGCAATCGGGCACGCGCGCCGCGATCTCGATGTAGTACCCGTCGAGTTCGTCCGGCTCGACATCCCAGGGCGAAACCGTGCGAATTCCCGGCGTATCGGCAATGTAGCCGCCTTCGGCCAGGGGAATCAATTCGCTGTAGCTCGTTGTATGTTTCCCTTTGGCTGTAACCTGACTCACGGCGCTCACCCGGCGGCCCAGGTCCGGCTCGATAGTATTGAGCAGACTCGTTTTGCCTACCCCTGATGGTCCCGTAAAGACAGAGATTTTGCCCGCCAGCAGATCGCGCAATTCGTCAATGCCGTGTTGTTCGAGTGCGCTGAGATACAGCACCGGATAGCCGATGCGCTCATAGGTGCTAAACAGTTCGTAGATCGGATCAGGTTTCTTGGCAACGAGGTCCATTTTGTTGACGCAGATACGAATTTCGGGGATTTCGGCTTTTTCCGCCGCCACCAGAAAACGGTCCAACAGCCGCCCGTTAGGTTTGGGATTGGTCGCGGCGAAGACGAAGATCGCTTGATCGAGGTTGGCAATGATCACCTGTTCGCTCTCTTCAGATGTGCCGATCCGCGATCCCGAACGCGGCGCAACCCGTGAAAAGGCGTGTTTCCGTGCCTGCACCGCCACGATTACACCGCCGACGGTATCCGCTTCAATCGGAATACGTTCGATGGTCACATGGTCGCCCAGGGCTACCGGGTCTGTTTTCAGGAAGTCTTCTTTGAGCGTGCCCCGAATGCGACAAATGATGGGGCCTTCAGAGGTTTGAACGGTAAAAAATCCACTTTGTGCGCGTGTCACAAGGCCGTGCAATTGATCGGTCAATGCTGGTTCCTCTCAGCTAATGCATAATTTGACGCAACAAAAACGCCGCGAGACTCGCCGCAGCGCAGGAACCGGGATTAACCGTATAGGAACCAACCGTAGGCGTCAGGTGGTCACCTCCTGGCTGCGGAATAGAGGAGCGGAACACACAGTGATGATTGTCATACGGCTCCCTCCTTTCCTGTTGAATAGGGGCTGATCACTCAGCCAAACGTCGAATAATGATCATACATTATGCCAAGCATAGCACGAGGCGAATGCCGGGTCAAATCCTGTTGTTACCCGAAATTTTTGTTTTTCACCAGTCGTCATCAAACCCGGTGAAGCCCTCCGGCAAATTTTCCAGGCCGGGCGGCAGCGAAAGCGGTTCTCTCGCCGGTTGGAGCGCGGTTTTGGGGAAACTCACAGTAGTGGTCGTTACGGTGGGCGGGCGCAGCGTGGAGACCCGCGCCGGTAGCAGCGCCATCCGGTCAAGCTGGATGCGCAAATACATCACGACTGCACCCGCTCCGGCCAGCGCCGTGATCAATTCCACGATCAAACCCACGCCGGGGAGCGGCACATTGGCGATCAGCGTATAGGTGATCACGCCTAGCGCCAGCGTCACCACGAGTTGTTGGAATTCGTCCAACTCATACGAGTGCAGCACATAGCGCTCGATCAATTCGCCGATCATAAAACTGACGATCACCCGCCCCATGAAATACAACAAAAAGATCGATACCCCGACCATCACTAAGGTCAGGATCACCACTCCGATCCCGATGAGCAGCATCAATTCGCTGAGTTGGAGCAAATAGAGAACCAGCACGATCAGCAATCCGAGCAGCAGCACCCCAACCACTACCGGGATCGAAAGGATAAACGTCATCACACCCCACCCAATCGTGGGAATGGTCCGTTGGCGAACGTGCCGGGCGGGGCGTTTGATGAGGCGTGGCACAAAGCGCAGCCCGACAATACCCAAAACCAGCAGCGTGATCGCATCATTGAACGATGCCCGGATGTAGTCAAGCATGATCTTAGCAGCATCGTCGGCCTGGGCCACTTTGGTAATATCGGGCTGGCCGCCGGTCTGGTCAAACCGGATCGTGCCGCGTACCACATCCAACGGAATCACGCTCGGCGCGGTGGCGCGATACGACACATTCTGGCTGATGTGGGCGTCTTCCCCGATCCATAAACCGGGGTCTTCGAACGAAATATCGTAGATCGGCAAGTTGGGTACATCCGTGCCCCGGCGTGGATCGCCAACTTCGGCATCAATTCGCCCCCGCACCACGCCATCGATCAACAGGGCTTCGCCGCCGAAATCCACATCGCCGCCAATCGCCCCCATAATTTTCGCCTGATAGCCGTATACCATCAGATCGCCGGGCAAGGAGGCACTCGCCTGAATTTCGGTGTTGAGCGCTATCGACGTGAGATCAACGTCCGTATTTGTGAAAATGACACCTTCCTCTACGCGAATAGTCAATCCACCGAAGTGAATGTCATCCCCGATCTTGCCCATAATTTCCAGCTTGCCCGCGCCCACCCACAGATCGCCCGTGATGCGCGCCGAGGGATGGATGATGACCTCCGCCGCCGCACCGATCAGATCGCCATCAATCGTCCCTTTGACATCGAGAATGCGACACAGAAAGTAGAAGTCTTCGGCGAGGATCGCGTCTTCGGCAACTTCGCACCGGTCTCCCCGCATGGTAAGCGAGGCTGCTTCAACCTGGTGGGTGATACTCAGCAGGCTGCACAGCACAAAAAGCGGAATAATCCATCGTCGGAGGCGCATGTCGTTGGTATCCTCGTGAATTGGTTCGTGTTTGTGTGACCAGCGCTTGTAGTGTACCACAGACACGCGGCTGTGTGATGAAATATTTGATGAGAGCGTGCGCCATCACCCGGTCAACGTGATCGTGCCCAGGTAACGTAAATCTGAAACCCGTGTCAGATCGCCGCTTGCCAGATCGAGTTTATAGGTGCTGGTCCCATCCGTCAGCATCAGGGCGTTGTTGTCATCAAGAAACGTCACCGGGCAGTAGCGCACTGGGCCGGCATCAACCAGCAAACGCTGCTGCTGCGCGACCACATCGACCAGCACGAGCGCGTATTCGGTCTGCACACTATCCGCTTCTATGCCAACCCCCGTCGCCACGCTGTAGACCGCAAATGTCCCAAAGGTATTAAGCAGTAGATCGCCTGCAAACCCATAATCCAGATCGGGCGCAGGGATAAAAAAGCTGGCGTTAGTTGGCAAATCCCAGACCCGCAGTGCGAAGGGACCATTGGCTTCCTGTTCGGCGGCGATCTGCGTCGATTCCAGCCGCGCAAAAATACGTCCATCGGGTGAGACTGCCGCGCCACAGAGACAATTCGGTTCGCTCGGTGGCGTGCTGAACATTTCATTGGCGATGTCATACGTGATGATATGCGCAAAGGCGGGATAGGGCGTGATGGTGGTCGAATGGGCCGCGTCGTAGAAAAACAGGGTGCGGCTGGTATTCAACGCTACCGGAAACAGCATCAACGGGGCTTCCGGCGAGGAAATTGGCAGTTGGCGTAGATCGCGGCCATCGGCCCAGGCAACATACGCTTCCGACTGTCCCGCCGTATTCACGCGCACCCACGCAATTGCCGCATGATTCGGGGATGTAACCCACCAGATCGCTTCGGTATCGACCTCCGGCCGGATAAACGGGTGCGGACTCAGGATACCGTCCCGGTTCGCGCTCATGATCGCGCCGGTATGCGTCTTGGCGTACAGCACATAATCGCCCACCAGCGTGAATAATTCCCCGTTTTCGACATTGATTACGGTATTGAGTCCGCTCAAGGCGTCCAGAAAATAGATGGTCGAGGTTGTGGTATCAGGTGATTCCGCGACGAATACGTCAATCTGGCGGAGGATGGTGGTATCATCCTGCGCGCGGGCGGGAGAGAGACCACCCATCAGGGTAAAGATAATCGTCATCAGTAGTGTCAGCGTGCCGAACCATTTTAACCCCCTCCATTGATTCCTCCCCCATGCATAGGGGAGGTTAGGTGAGGGTATGCATACGGGATAGTTAATATGTTGCGTCATACGATCATACATCCTCCCCACTGCTTGCGTCTGCATCCATCGCCGCGAGAATTTGCGGCAGTATTTCCCCCGATGGCCCCGGTATGAAAATATCCGCAAAACCGGAAATCTGTGAGACATCAGGATTGACATCGATCACAGTGGCCCCATTGCGCTTGGCAAAAACCGGCAGTTGATTCGCCGGATATACGATGCCGGATGTGCCAACGACCAGCATCACATCGGCCACCGTGCTGAGTTGGATCGCACGTTTGAGGGCGGCTTCGGGTAACATCTCGTGATACCACACCACATCGGGGCGCACATAGGCCGTATTGCAATAAGGACACTTGGGCGGGCCGGATTCTTTGTCCCATGCCAGTTTATCAACATTAACCAGTGTTGGCTCGCCCTGGCAGTTGGCAAAACACTTATTGCGCGCGAGATTGCCATGCAGTTCAATCACGTCGCTGCTGCCGACCAGTTGGTGAAAACCATCAATATTTTGCGTGATCACCACCACCTGCGGTAATCGATCTTCAAACTGCGCCAGCGCATAATGGCCAGGATTCGGTTCTGCCCCAGCCAACAAGCCGCGCCGGAATGTGTACCAGTCCCAGACCAATTTCGGATTTTGGCGGAAGGCTTCCGGCGTGGCAAGCTGCTGCGGATCGTATTTGGCCCACAGCCCCTCCAATGCATCACGAAAAGTCGGGATGCCGCTCTCCTTCGATACGCCTGCGCCGGTAAAGACAACTAAGCGTTGGCTGTCGCGCAGCGCGGCGGCGGCGCGTTCGATCAGGGGGATGAGTGGGGACATGGACATGATTTGCGCTCCTGGTGGATCGAGTTGGAGTCTCATTGTGCATCCAGTCGCCATGAGATGCAAGGTGGGAGCGGGTTGGGGGCGGTAAGATTTGAGGCCATGTGCGATTGTGTCACACCGGGCGGACACGCTGGTCCGCCCCCTACAGTGTACACAGATGAAACAGGTTCTGTTACTTCCCAGAACCCAACGTCAAACCCTGGATGAAATAGCGCTGCAAGAAGACAAATACAAAGATCGTTGGCAGCGTTGCCAGCAGCGCGCCCGCCGTGATCAACGGCCAGTCGGTCACATACTGCCCTTGCAGCGTGGCTAAACCGGATGTAACTGGCTTGAGCGAATCCGCCCGCAGCAGGATCAACGCCCACAGGAAATCGTTGAAGACCCAGGTAAATTCAAGCGTTGCCAGCGCTGCCAGCGAGGGCAGACTGAGCGGCA
>JAFGJA010000156.1 GCA_016929355.1 Anaerolineae bacterium
ACCGGTTCAGCCGCGCCAGGATCAAATCCTCGTTGGCGTAGTCAAACTGGTTCACATCAATATGTTCCGGCGGATTGGCTCGCTCCCAACTCACCGTATAGACCAACCCTTCCACCCGCGAAACCACTTCACGGTAGCCGAGTTCCTGCCGGATGCGCGTCGAATCGATGACAAGATGCTGTTCCAAACCGGCCTGCGACTGCATATCTTCCGGCAGTTGATAATCCGGCGCGGTGACAACTTTGCCCCGCCACTTGGCGATCTGGCCGATTTCGTGAATCCACTGCGCCATCGTGAGCGCGGGCATCTCACCCACATTATAGATCCGCCCGGCGGCGCGGTCATCGGTTGTGGCTAAGGCGATAGCGGCGGCGGTATTCTCGACATAATCGCGCGTCCACCGCCAGCGCGCCAGTTGTTCGCTCATGATGATCGCGGGCCGGTCATCATCCATCCGCTTGAGATGCACAAACAGCCGGTGCTGGTAATCACCCGGCCCATAGATCAGGGGCAGCCGCAGCACCGTACCGGGGATCACACCATTTTCCATCACCACCTGCTCAACTAGAATCTTATCATAATCATCCATCCAACGGCGCGGATCATCGCTGGTGCGCGGCGTTTCACCCCGATAGGGAAACAGCCGCCCGCGCAGAGGCGCATCTTCAGTCAGGGGAATGTCGTCCGGTTCGCCCGGTTCCAACCCATTCACCCGCCCATACGCGCGATAGACATCTTGATTGCTCACCGTGACCACCCGGCCCGCAATCTCTTTGAAGACATCAACCACCGCCTGGGCATCCGCCTGGGCCAAAGGGATCATGTCGAGCACCACATCGGGCTTGATGCGGCGGAAAGTATCACGATGATCGGCTAATTCATAGCGATCACCTAAAATATGTTTGACAGTAGTGGGTAACTCGATCTGAGCGGGCGAGCGGTGAAATAGCCACAACGTATGCCCCTGGTCGTGCAATCGTTGCACAACCGGGGGGCCAACAAAGCGCGTTCCGCCTATAATTAAAATACGCACAGGTCCAATCCTTTCATTCAGACCGGAACAGGTCCGGCTTAGAGGGATCACATGGGCGTGTTGAACGTGTGAAGTTACTTTTACCCATCCATTTGGTACTGAGTATAATCAAGAGTGACGATCTTGGACAGGCAATCGTAACCGAGGGAGAGCGAAACATCGTGCCGAGACAACGAACCGTAAGCATACTCAAACAATTCGTGAGCGGGGCATTAACCATAGCCCTACTAACAGCGCTGATGATCAGCGCGCTGGGGAACGCCGCACCAGCCGCCGCTCAGGGCGAGACACAAACTCTGCTCGTCTGGTATACGTTGGACAACGTGGGGCCGGTGATCGAACGGGTCAGCGCCAATTTTGAAGCGGCGTTTGGGGCAACCGTCGATGTGCAATATGTGCGCCCCCAACAACTCTTTGATTTGATGGCGAAAAACAGTGGCGGCGGCCCGGATGTGATCTTCGCCAGCAGCGATGATGTTGGCCCGCTCATTGATAACCGGCTGGTCTTTACCGGCATCGGGTCGCGTATCTTCTTGGCCGATGTGCTGGAACATCTGCCCAAACTCATCATCGAAATGTGCGCGGATGAGGCTGCCGCCAGCTGCTTGTGGCCGCGTGTCGCGCCCGGCTTGATCACCGCCCAACCGACGGATCAACTCACCAGCCGCGCCGAAAATTGGCTGTGCAGTTCCGCCGATTGGATGTGCGCCGATAACACCACCTCCGGCGAACCGCTCAGTTGGTGGTTCAACATCTACCTGATCGATGAGGCGTGGCTGGCCGAAAATGGCTACTATCTTCCGGCAGATGTCACCGGACTCGATGAGTTACGCAGCGATGCGGGCCTGGATTATGAGTGGGCGGAGGCAGGCGCTTTGCCCCTGGCGGATACGGCGGATAGTGCCACCGTGTATATTTTCCCCTCGGCGCTGCTGGTGCAGGACCCGCAAGGGTTAATGCGCAGTCTGGACAGTTTCAACCAGCAGGGCTATTTGCCTGTGCTCGAAATCGGGATCGACAGCTTGTTTGTCAGCGTGAACAGCGCCAACACCGGCCTGGCCCAAGACTATATCGACTTTGTAGCAGGCGATCCGCTCACCAAAGTGGACCTGATGACTGAGGCGGACTTGCTGCCCGCGTTGGATGCGGTAGCGATGCAAACCTTAGGCGAAGACTCAACCGGCACGCTGGCGATGCTGCGCGCGGCGACGATGCTCACGGCGTATACGGAGTTGGTGTATTGACACCACACTCCACCATACCTGTCAAATTAAGCGATTTTGCACGCATCTCCCCCTCTCCATTTTGAATGAAGAGGGGGCCGGGGGATAGGGGTCAAAAAGTGCATAACACGCCCTAGAAAACGAACAGCCGGGGGAGACACGGCCCCGGCTGCTCTGGAGGAGAGAGAAGAGAGACAAAATGTTGTATCAGGATGCCAGCAACTCAACCGCTTGATAAAGGTCGGCCAGGTTGATTGGCTTTGACATAAACATCACCTCGTAATCTTGCAACAACTTGCGAAAATCGTCGTCACAACTGATAACGATAATCGGTATATCAGGATAAGGACTGTTACCGCGCAAATATTCGACAACGGCGGACCCAGGCAGCCCCGGCATGTGCATATCGAGCACGGCAATATCCGGTGACGTTGTGCCTTCGTCAATCATCCCGATAGCGGTTTCGGCGGCGTTGGCCGTATCAACCTGATACCCGCGAAATGTTAGCGCCCGTGTGTACAGATGCAACAAATCGGGATCATCTTCGAGTACCAAAATCCGCGCCATAGTGTCCATGCTTACTCCTGAATGATAGGTCCATTTTACCTCAATCAAACCTTAACTGTAAAGAGGACGGCACGCAAATTAGCACTTCTTTATATTTGAGATTCTAACCCCGCGCGGTAACAAGCGGTTGGTGATAGCCGGTATCCTGGGGCATGTGCCAGCGCAGATCGGTAAAGCCCGCCTGAGTCAGCGCCGCATTCAAATCGGCTCGTTGCAAGGCGCGATACGTCCCGCGATAGGTGGAGGTGCGCCACGCATCAGGGGTAGCAAGCGCGGCGTCTGAGGATTGATCCTGCTGCTGCAAAATAAACATGGTCAGCGTATAGCGATCCGCCGCCCAATCCCAGACTTGAAACACAATGCGCCGTTTAGCTGCGTCAGTGGTAGATGACTCAGGAGCCGGATCATCAATCACCTGGGGCAGCGTGGCGCGCGGTTTGTTGAGCAGCAAGTGATCATAATCGCGGATACTGATCAGCAGCAAACCAGCCGGACGAAGTTTGGCACGCATATTTTCCATTGCCAGCGCGAGATCGGCATCTGTAAGCAGGTGAGGCACGGCATTATCACAGGCGATGACCAGATCAAAATCGCCCGCAACCTGATTTTTGAGGTTGCGCATATCAGCGATCCCGGTAGTCAGCGTGACTCCCAAGGCGGCGGCTTCCTGCGCCGCACGCTCAACGGCGGCGGGACTGATGTCGGTGGCATGAACCGTATACCCGCGTGCGGCCAGACCAATCGCCTGCGTCCCGATGCCTGCCGCACAATCCAGCACCGCCACCGGTGGCGCGATCCCATACGCGCGCAGCAGGCGATCCAGCGCGATCCCCTGGCGCATAATCGATTGGGTCCAATCCTGAAAAATCAGGTGATAATCCTGGGCAAGCTGTTGGTAAAAATTAAGGTTATGATCAGCCATAATCCCTCAATGCAGGCTAATGGAGCTTAATGTAAACTATGCGGCGGTCCCAAATAAACAACCGTCCCGATCTCACGATAGCCAAGCCGCTCGTAAAGGCCATAACCGCTCGGTGACGCCAGCAGCATCGACGTAGTGATCCCCTGCGCGCGCAGATCGGCCAACACGCCGGACATCAACAAACGTGCGTACCCCTTGCGCTGAAACCGGGGCCGCGTCCCCACATTCCAGATGCTTGCCATCTGCGCCGCTTGCGGATGCAGCGTGACCGTTGCCGCGCTGACCGGGTGCAGCCCCTGATAGAGTAAATAATGCCGGACGGTTGGATCGTTAAGATGGTCGATGCGCGCCACCCGGCGATTCACACTGGGGCCAGTCGAGAAGGCTTCGGACAACACGCAGGTCAGATCGTGCAGATGGTGCTTGCTCATCGCCTGGATCATCCGCACAGGGGGTGGAGAGGCGGATGGATGCGACAGCCGGGGCGCATCCGCCCATGCCGTGTTATCCAAAACCATCAAGGCCGAATCCCAACGCAGCGTAAACGCCTGCTCATACAGCCGGTCAATGATCGCATCCATATACGGCCTGACGCAAATCACACTCCAGGCGGCTTCGAACGCGGCAAAAAAAGCCGCCGCCTCATAGATGGCCTGCGGATTAAAGGTATGCAAGTGGTGCGGCCAGATGTGATTTGCCCCGCTCAAATAGACATTGCCACTGTAACTGAGCGTATACCCATCATCGCGGCGGGTGACAGCGCCCGGCCAGTTACGAAACATGCGCGTATAAAAATCATCAATACAGGCCATCGCCGCTTCGGTCAAGGTCAGGGTAGGATTGGGGATGTGTTCAGTCAAACGATTGATTCTTTCGGATACAGAACGGCTATAACCCTTTCAGGGACAATGCAAGTGTAGATCATATTGATGGCGCTGCAAAGGGAATAATTCTATGCAACTATGAATCACCCCCAGCATCATCGCTGTTTTCCATCTCGGCATAAATCGCATTCAGCGCTTGCTCTAGCGAATCGGCAACAATCATCGTAAAGGGAAATGGAGGCAACTGCTCAAGTAGCGAATGCAATGTTTTTACATAGTCATCCGCCAACCCGGTATAGAAATTTTTCACCACGCGCGGATCAGAAGCCGATCCCGGCAATTCTGTGGCGCTGGCTTTGAGTGATTGCACCGAATCCGACACACTCAGGTTAGCCGCCGCAAAATCGATGATGCGATAATAATCCCCCTTGATCTCGGCCGCGAGTTCGGCAAATTGCCGATAGAGAGCGGCATTGTGGTTGAGGGTAAATTGATCGGTTAAACGAGCGACAATGATCGGTTGACCGGGAATCCGGTTCACCAAATAGGCCAGAGACATGAAATCTCCAATGAAAACAATAACGAATTAACTCTTTGTTTATTGTACATTTATTCGCCTTGTTTGTAAAAGTCACCCGGCGCTAAGGGGGCATTTCAGGAAAGTTTATGTAGGGGCGCACCAATGTGTGCTCCCGGTCCTGCCCGATCAGGCCGGGCGGATACACTGATCCGCCCCTACAATTGTGAACAAAATTGAAATGCCCCCAGCACTAATTTCGCCGCTTTGCTATTTCGCCGCCGTAGGTAACGATTCGCCAGCCGGCGCACACGCTTTAGTTGGCGTAGCGCGCGGATCGGGCAGCCGGTGACTGACAATGAATGCCATCAGCAGCAGCAAAAGCGCCGCAACCATAAACACACTATGTAACCCAAATAGAGCAACCAGCAGCGCGCCAATAAGCGGCGAGATAGTGCGCGCCGCCGCCAGCGCCATCACCGTCAAAACCCGCCGGTATCCAACGCGATCCCCCATGAGAGGCGCACGTCACGTAATCGCCGGTTGACGGGGGATGGAGAGAACGGCTATGATAGCTACCTCATCCCCTAACCGCCTCTCCAAAGCTGGCGAGGGGGAATCAGGTTATGGAGAAGATGGACATTTTGCGGAACAAGTTTGATAAAACGTATCAATCAAACCATGCGAACCTCGCCACGGTGCTGGTTATCACCTGGATCGCGCTGCTCCTGATCGCACTGCTGGCCGCGTGCGGATCAAACGACGACGACGCGCCCATGACAGACCGGTTCATCTTCGGACGCCCGCCCACCCTGATCGCCGAGGCAGACGCGCCGCCCTGTGATTTTGCGGCATGGTCGCCGTACTACAATCTGCGGGCGCTCTGTGCGGAAATGGTCTATGACAACGTGACGCCGCCCGAAGCAGTGCCCGCGCTGACGAGCATCACGTTTGCCGAGGATGGATCGCTGTACATGGCGCGCACGGCGTTCGGTGAAATCTGGGCGCTGCGGGATAGAGATGGCGACCTGTTCTTTGACGATCTGGCGCGCGTAGCCGGTGGACTCACCCAACCAACGGGGATCGCGGCGCATGACGGGGCGTTGTACGTGGTGTCGCTGGATGGGATCACGCGGCTGGACGATCCCGACGGGGACGGTATTTTTGACGCGCAGACACCACTTGTAACCGATCTGCCGGGCGCGGCTGACGGAAATTTCCGCGCATGGCCGGGCAGCATCGCCATCGGCCTCGATGGGCGGCTGTATGTGAGTGTCCGCGCGGCGACCTCGCCCTCGCTGCGCTCGACCTCACCCGCCGCTACCGGGTTAATCGCCCGTTACGCGCTCGATGGCTCCGATAAGCAAATCGTCGCTACCGGCTTCAACGATCCGGCAGATTTCGCGTGGCATCCTGATACCGGCGATCTGTGGGTTGTGGATAGCGCCGCCACGAATTCCAGCGAAAACGAGGGGACACCACCGCCAGATGAACTGAATCGCATTGCCGCCGCAACAACGCCTGGCAGTGATTACGCGGCAGCTACCCCGGCTTTCACGTTCATTGACGCCCAAAATCGCCCGGCAGGTGTAGCATTTTATACCTCTGACGCGATCCCCTTCTGGAGCGGCGATCTGCTGGTCGCGCAGCGCGGATCGTGGAATGTGCCTGAGCCAGCCGGTTACGCGGTGATGGTCGTGCCGTTTGATGAGGACGCCAATCCCGTTTACCCGATGGATCGCGTTGCCCCGCGCGACACCTATGCTCGCTCGTATGACGCGGTATCCAATCTCTCGCTGTTGGGCCAGGGCTTTTACCCGTATCACCCGGTAGATGTAGCAGTCAGCGCGGAAGGGTGGATTTATGTCGCGCTGGAAGAAGGGCGTATTCTACGTTTCCGCCCGCGCCCGCAAGACAATGTTGGGATCGATTTCCGGCAAACGTCTACCGCCGTGATGGGCCTGACCGCTACCGCCGAGGCACAATAGGGGTAAAAATGCGCCAATATCGGAACCAGGTGCTAGCCGGACTGCTGTTTATCACCATCGTTTTGATCGCGGTGGTCGCCGTAACGGGCGCGGACGAACTCGCCGCGAATCTCGAAGATTTTCCGCTCTGGGTCTTTATCCCGGTTTTTCTGCTAAAATGTCTCAATTGGGCGCTGCGCTATGTCGAGTGGCGCTATTTCCTCGGCGTGATCGGCGTGCGGACGGCGCGCGGATTACGTGAGCGCCCGGCTCCCAACCCTGACGCGCCCGTCATCCGCGAACGGGATAGCGTGGTCTTGTGGCTGGCGGGACTGACGCTCTCAATCAGTCCCGGCAAACTGGCGGAAGTCCTCAAAGCGGTGATTCTCAAGCACTTGAGCGGCCTCGATTTTTCGCGCGGCGCGCCGGTCATCTTTTTGGAGCGGTTGGTTGATGGGTTGGCCGTGATCCCGCTCACAGCCATAGCGATGCTGGCGGTTTCGGATTCGCTGGATACGGGTGACGTGTCGCTTGGTTACGTGCGCGCGGTCTTGATCGGCGTGCTGATCGCGTTGTCATTGGGCATCGTGGCGATCCAGATCAAATCGTTGGCGTTCTGGTTCCTCGATCTGGTCAAAAATTGGCCCGGTCTGCGGCGGATTCATGGCGCGCTGCGCAACCTGTACGCATCGAGCTACGACCTGATCAAACTGCGCCACCTGATCCCCATGACGCTGATCGGTGTAGCGGCGTATACGTCGGATGCGGTGGGCTTTTTCCTGCTGCTGCGTGGCCTGGGGATTGAGGGCGGTTGGACGCTGTTCGGGCAGGCGACGTTTATCCTCGGCTTCTCGGTGATCATCGCCTCACTATCGACCTTACCGGGCGGCGCAGGCGGGCGCGAACTGACCATCGGCCCGATGTTGATCAGCATCGTTGGCCTGAGCAAAGCGGATTCCGGCACAGCCACCTTTTTGATCGGGCTGTTCCAGTTGTGGGTCGGCGTGCTGTTGGGCTTGATCGTGATCGCCGTGTTCCGCGCAACGCTGTTCCCGGCAGGAATCGAGGATGAGGTCACGGCGTATGAGGCGGAGAAAATTCAAAATCAAGAGCATTGAACCGCAGAGGGCGCGGAGCGCGCAGAGAAATTCAAAGTAAAGGCGAGAGAAAAATCGATCCACCACTCGTCTTTCGCGCCAACAAGGTTTGGTTGCTCCGTAATGCGCTAACAACTGCCCGTAACTGCTGAACCTCAGCGATCAATTCCTCGCGGGTCTTATCGGCGTCTTGCATGAAAACCTCTTTCTCAACCCGTTAAATAATGCGCACGTTCCCAACACGAATTATACTCTCTCTTGCTTCTTACCTTGAATTTCTTTGCGTTCTCCGCGTCTCTGCGGTGAAATAATTCTTTCAGAAGAGGACACGAAATGAAAATCTTTATCTCGGCGGATATGGAAGGCATCGCCGGTCCCGCGCACTGGGACGAAGTGGACAAAACGCACGCCAATTACGCCGAATTCCGCGAACAGATGACCGCCGAAGTCGTCGCCGCATGTGAGGGCGCGCTCAACGCGGGCGCAACCGAGATCGTGATCAAGGATGCGCATTGGACCGGGCGCAACATCATCGCCGCCAAGCTGCCCCGCGAAGCCCGCCTGATTCGCGGGTGGACGCGCGATCCCTACTCGATGATGGCCGGACTCGATAGCAGTTTCCACGCGGCGCTGATGGTCGGCTACCATGCGCGCTCCGGTTCGGATGGTTCGCCGCTCGCGCATACGCTCACCGAGCGCGTCGCCAGCGTGACGATCAATGATCGCTACGCCGCCGAATTCCTGATCAATGCGTATACGGCGGGCTTGTTCGGCGTGCCAGTGATCTTCCTCTCCGGTGATGCCACCATCTGCGCGGACGCTGCCGATTTTCTGCCCGGTATGGCTACCGTTGCCACGATGGAAGGCATCGGCAATGCGACCAACAGCATCCACCCCGATCTCGCCATTGAACGGATTCGTGAAGGGGTTGAAACGGCGCTCAAGGCGAATGTCTCCCGGTGTAATGTCGTCATGCCCGCGCATTTTGTCGCAGAAATAACCTATCAAAAACACATCACGGCGCGGCAGGTCAGTTTTTATCCCGGCGCGCACCTCAGCCAATCGCATCGTGTACAGTTCGAGGCGGATGATTATTTTGATATACTGCGTTTTTTCATGTTCGGCATTTCGATGACCAACGATTAACGCCGAATCACGTTATACTGTATGTAACGTGACGAGATGACAAAATCAAGAGGGGCCATCATGACGGAAACCTATACGCCTGACGAGCAAACTTTGCTGCTAACCACTGCCCGCCACACGTTAGAAGCCATCACGTCCGGTCAGGATGTGCCCCTGGTGGATGTTACTGAGCTGCCGGATGCAGTCACGGCGGAACGCGCGTGCTTTGTGACGCTGCGCCGCCATGAGGATGGATCGCTGCGGGGATGTACGGGCACGCTCACCGCCCGGCGACCTTTGATTCAGGAAGTGATCCAGATGACGATCCAGACCGCGCGCCACGATCCGCGCTTTTATCCGGTGGAAGCGCACGAGGTCGAGGGACTGCACCTCGAGATCAGCGTGTTGACGCCGCCCGAACCGCTCGCGTTTGCTGGTCCCGATGATCTACTGGACAAATTGCGCCCCGGCATCGATGGCGTGACGCTGAACCTCGGCACGCGGCGCGCCACCTTTTTGCCGCAAGTCTGGGATAGCTATCCCGATCCGGTAGTCTTTCTTAGCTTGCTCTCGGATAAAATGGGCCGCCCCAATGCGTGGCGCGATCCCCAGGTGGAAGTGCAGACCTATCAGGCGGTGATCATTGAGGAGGCGGACTAAGGTTTACTCATCGCGCAGTTCGTGCCAGGGCGCGTAATCCGGCTTATCCCACATCTGGATTCTGACGGTGGCGCGCTGATCATCATCCGCGTGTTGGGCTTGCGTGGTTGTGGCATCCATCCATTCGGGCGTGCGACCTAACAAGAGTCCCGCCTGCACCAACGCCTGCTGAATGATAATCCCCGCTTCATGCACATCGGGACTTTCACCGGCATACGTGAAACAGATCGACACTCCGCGTTTGCCTCCAGCCGGGGGAAAGGCCGCATCTTTAGCCAGCCAGGTGATCAACCGCGCCCACCGCTCCACCACGCTCTCGGCGCGATCCGACTCTTCGCGGACTAAGGGCGGAAACGGCGCTTCGATCACCAAATTTAGTTGCAGACGGCGGCGACCTTCTTCACGCAGAATCGCATCGCGCAGACTTTCGAGTTCCTCATCACTAACGGTTGCCAGTAAGCGATCCAATGGTTCGCGGGTCATCCCTGCAACTCCTTGTGCCTCACTCAGATGAGCTATACGTGCAGCGTAACACAAGGAGCCGGTTTATGCAATTCCCCTCCGAAAAGCCCCGACGTTTGTTCCCTGGAGTCCATGCAAAAATACGGGAACCCCTAAACACAAAAATGATGGTATAGTCTGGCAACTTTTTATTTCGAGAATTTTTTGGAGTCTGAACGATGGTAGTTTTGGCAAAACCCAAAATAGTACGTGCCGGGATGATCGGCGTCGGCGGCATGGCGCGCCACTATATCCGGCAAATTTTAGCGAACCACGATGATACACAGTTTGTCGCCACCTGCGATCCCTCGCCGCACATGATCGAACTGGCGGCGGAAACCTTCACCGCAGGCGGCGCAGCAGTCCCCCCGAACGAACCCGATCTGGATCGCTTTCTGGCGACTTATGCCGGTCAGTTAGACGCGGTATTCATCAGCACACCGCACAAATTCCACCACGACATCGCCAAAGCATGTCTAGAGGCGGGATTGGATGTACTGCTCGAAAAGCCAATGGTCATGACTGCCGACGAAGCGCGCAGCCTGATCGCCACGCGGGATCGCACAGGGAAACATCTGGTCGTCGCATTTCAGGGCAGTCTCTCGCCGGAGATACGTCAGGCAGTGGCGATGATCAAAGCCGGTGAAATTGGCGAACTACTGAGCATCAGTGCGACCATCTGGCAAGGCTGGCGCGACTTTACCGAAGCCGCCTGGCGGCAAGACCCGGTGATCGCCGGCGGCGGCTTCATGTTCGATACCGGGGCGCACATGCTCAACACAGTCGCGGATTTGGCCGGGCAAAATTTCACTGAGGTTGCCGCGTGGCTGGATAATCGCGGCGCGTCCGTAGATATCCTGGGCGTGATTATCGGCAAGCTGGAGTCGGGCGCGCTGGTCACGATGCACGGCTGCGGCGAAACGATCAAAGTGTGTACGTCAGATATTCGCGTTTTTGGGACAAAAGCGATCTTGCGCACAGGCGCGTGGGGCCGGTCATTGGACATTCACCGCGACGGCGAACCGGATTTTGTCCCGGTGGACCTCGATCCCGGCAGAGGCACATGGGAACAGTTCTTATTGGTATGTAACGGCGCGATCCCGAATCCAAGTCCGCCGGAAGTGGGCTTGCGCATGGCAAAACTCTGGGACGCGATCAAGGAATCGGCAGCGCAGGGTGGTAAACCGGTCCAGGCGGGGTAAACCTCACCCCCCGGCCCCCTCTCCACTCGGCGGAGAGGGGGAGTTTGGTGCGTGAGCAAGTCCCCTCTCCATCGTATGGAGAGGGGATTTAGGGGTGAGGTGAACAACAACCAGGCATTTTTAAAAACATATCCGTATCACTTCTGCGGTTAATAGGCTTTTTATTTTTGAGGAGATTTTAAATCATGACCCACGTAACAGTCTGGAATGAATTCCGGCACGAAAAGAAAAACGAAAAAGTTAAAAGCATCTATCCCGATGGTATCCACAATACAATTGCGGCCTTTCTGCGCGCGACAGGCTTCGAGGTCGGCACAGCGACCTTAGACGAACCCGCACACGGTCTGACCGATGCAGTCCTCAGCAAAACTGATGTCATGATCTGGTGGGGGCACATGGCGCACGACGAAGTGAGCGATGAGATCGTCGCCCAAGTCCACCAGCGCGTACTGGATGGTATGGGCTTGATCGTGCTCCATTCCGGCCATTTTTCGAAGATTTTCAAGAAATTGATGGGCACATCCGGCAATCTGAAATGGCGCGAAGCCGACGAGAAA